>CAZLHZ010000001.1:0-6471 GCA_964559285.1 uncultured Actinomycetes bacterium
TCCCGGGTAGACAAGGCTCACGTCATCAAACTGAACGCGCTTGGACATGCGAAACATCCCTTCACCGGCAGGAACGTGCCGGACGATCCGAGTAGAGGTGGAGGCAGGATATGGCTCCGGAGGGTAGGGGGCGCTGTGAATCGAGGAAATGGGCCGGTGCGGGAGGACGGCCGGCCTAGTTCGACGCAATCAGTCGCTGGCGCTGGGAGCCGAGTTGGTCGATACCGAGCTCCATCACGTCGCCGACCGCCAGGTAGCGGGGCGGGGTCATCCCTAGGCCGACACCCGGCGGAGTTCCAGTATTGATGAGGTCACCGGCTTCAAGGACCATGAACTGGCTCAGGTACCAGACGAGGTAGGGGACGTTGAAGACCATGGTTCGAGTCGAGCCCGTCTGTCGACGTTCCCCATTGACGTCCAGCCACATCCCCAAGTCGTGCACGTCGGTGAACTCATCCGGGGTGACGAGCCAGGGCCCGCAGGGGTTGAACGTCTCACACGACTTGCCCTTGACCCATTGACCGCCGCGCTCAAGTTGGAACTCTCGCTCGGACACGTCATTGACGAGGGTGAAGCCAGCGATATGTGCCCAAGACTCCTCGGGGGCAGTGAGATATCGAGCCCGTGAACCGATGATGACGCCGAGTTCAACCTCCCAATCAGTCTTGAGCGACCCACGCGGGATGATCACATCGTCGTTCGGACCAACGATCGTGTTGGGAGCCTTGTTGAACACAATCGGCTCTTCCGGGATCGCCATCCCAGTTTCCTTGGCATGGTCGGAGTAGTTCAGTCCAATGCACAGCACCTGCTGTGGGCGGGCGATCGGCGCTCCCACGCGCGTATCGCCCAAGGCAACCTGTCGCCCGGAGGACACGCGCTCCGACACTTCGCGAGCCAGAGACGTGATATCCACCCGGGCGAGAAAAGCGCCATCAATATCGTTCGTGAGGTCGGCGATGTCAACGAATGAGTCCTCGGTCACCATGACCGCCGGGACTTCGTGGCCGGACTGGCCGATACGAGCGAATCTCATGACATCTCCTCCAACGTGGGTTCAGGCGATGGGGCATCCGGGAACAGGCCGTGGAGAATGGCAAGGTACTCCACGATATGGGCGTAGGGGCGACCTACGGCTCGGGTCAAGCCAATCTCGCAGGTGCGATTCGCGCTTGCATGAGCTGAGGCGTCAGTGCGTTGAATGTGACGCACCTGAGCAGAAGTGGCGGAATCAGTGAGTTCCGGGTGCAGCAGTCCACGGTCGCCCGCGAAGCCACAGCAGCCCCAATCATCCGGAACGTGAACGGTGAGGGCCAGGGTCGACGCGATCGTCAGCAGCTCCGGAGTCAGTCCCATGCGGGTTGTCGAGCATGTCGGGTGCACCATGATTGAGGTCAGAAGTCCCTGCGCCGGGACCGGTGGGAGGCGGGGAATCACGATGTCGTGGGTGAATGTGATGGCATCGATCACGGTGATCTGACGGCCGTATGTCACCTCGACGCGATCTAGCAGCCCGACGAGGCCCTCAGTGCATGAGGCGGCATCCACGATGACCGGCAGTCGCGCTCGATCAGTGGCCTCCCACAACCAGGCCTCCATCCGATCTCGCATCCGCATGTGGGCTGC
Source organism: uncultured Actinomycetes bacterium (assembly GCA_964559285.1). Classification (GTDB taxonomy): domain Bacteria; phylum Actinomycetota; class Actinomycetes; order S36-B12; family S36-B12; genus CAZLHZ01. Next base: position 1,627 of record CAZLHZ010000001.1, read on the forward strand.
CGTCATCCCCTTGGACGCGAACGGGGTTCCGCAGCAGGCATCCGCGATCCCTTCAGGGAAGCGGATGTCGATCCCGGCCAACTCGCACAGCGCAAGCACTGCCGCGGTGACACCGGGAAAGCCTGGCTCTGGACCGAACATCGATCCAGTGCAGGAAGGAATGAGCACGCCCAGGGGATCCGTTGACGGGCGCGGTATTCGCGGCTGCCCTCCGGCGGGCAGGCCCGGCTCCCATAGCGGCACGTTGCGGGAGCCAGCGACCCTGCGTGCCGCACGGCTGCTCAGCTCCGCCACACGGGGGTAGCGCTTGGCGGTGGCGAGTGCCCACGATGCTGCGGTGGTGGTCCGACCCCAGTGCCGGGCCGCAGTGCTCCACAGCCACCCCGTGGGAACTGTCGTCGCCTCAGCTCTCAACCTCTTCACGAGGGTGCCGGTGTCGATTCCTACCGGGCACACAGTGGCACACATGCCGTCTGCCGCGCATGAGTCGACCACGTCGTACTGGGTTGCGGCATCGAGCTCGCGCATCAGGGCCCGATCGCCCGCCTCCTCGGCGCGGGTCCGCTCACGACGCAGGGCGATGCGCTGACGTGGCGTGAAGGTCAGATCTCGACTTGGGCAGACCGGCTCGCAGTATCCGCAGTCCACACAGCGGTCTACTTCATGTTCAACGGTGGGGGTTGTCTTCAGATGCTGCAAGTGGATCGCGGGGTCATCGCTGATGACCACATCAGGATTGAGGATCCCAGCGGGGTCAAACAGCTGCTTCAGCTCACGCATCACTGCATAGAGCTCATCGCCATACTGCCGCTGCACATAGGGGGCCATCATCCTCCCCGTGCCGTGCTCCGCCTTGAGCGTCCCACCGACACCCAACACGAGGTCGACCATGTCTTCAGTGAATGCACTGAACCGTGCGAGCGATTCCGGACGGTCGAGTCGCTCGTTCAGCAGGAAGTGGATGTTCCCATCCTTTGCGTGGCCGAAGATCACCGACTCCTCGTAACCATGCCGGTCGAAGAGGCCCGCGAGCGCATTACACGTTGCCGCCAGTTCCGGGACCGGCACCGCCACGTCCTCAAGCAGCGCCGTCGTACCTGACGGCCGAGCGCCCGCCACGGCGGCATAGAGGCCCTTCCGCACATGCCACATATCCGCGCGCGTCCGATCCGACCGTGTCAGTGCTGCTGGCATCTCCAGTGGAAGGCTTGGCAGCAGGCTGTCGATCGACTCAAGGCGTTGGTGCAGGGCGTCTTCGCTCAGTTCCTGAAACTCAACCAACAGGCTCGCGTGTCGTTCGACTGTGAGCCCCGGCATGGCTCGCCCTCCAACCGGATCACGCTGGGCCACACGTAATGCGGTGGCATCCAAGACCTCGATTGCCGCCAGCCCGGACGCCACGAGTTCCGGAAGAACACCCGTCGCCTGCTCGATGGAGGAAAACACCAAGAATCCCGTCGCGACAAAGGGGCGGATGGGCACCGTACGAAGAGTTGCCTCCGCAATGAACCCCAACGTCCCCTCGGAGCCGACCATCAGATGAGCCAAGATGTCGATGGGATTGCTGTAGTCCACAAACGCGTTGACAGCGAATCCCATCGTGTTCTTCATCCCGAACAGATGCTTGATCAGGCGTACAGACTCGGGATTTCCGCGAACGCGATCCCTTAGCCGAAGCAGTCCCTCATGCAGCAACGGCTCGCTTTGGCGCAGGAGAGAGTCTGCATCTGGTGTCCCAGTGTCGATCACAGTTCCGGTCGGGAGCACAACCACTAGTGAATCGAGTGTTCGGTAAGTGTTGAACTCGGTCCCGCACAACATGCCCGACGAGTTGTTGGCAATCACGCCGCCGATCGTTGCAGCTGCCTCGCTCGCAGGATCCGGACCAAGGCGATAGCCGTACGTCGCCAGCCGGGCGTTCACCTGCCGGATGGTGGCTCCTGGTCCCACCCGCACGCGCGCACCGTTGTCGAGGACCTCGATCGTCCGGAAGTTCCGACGCGTGTCCGCAAGAACTCCCAGAGTCTGCGACTGACCTGACAGGCTCGTGCCACCCGAGCGGAAGGTGATTCGATCACCGTTCTCGTGGGCGGCGCGCGCCAGAGAGGCGACGTGCTCGACATCACGGGCAATCACGACATCGCGAGGAACTATTCGATAGTGCGATGCATCCCGGGACCGGACGAAGCGTTCAACCACGCTGTCACGTGGCTTCACGGTGCTCCACTCCGGAAAGTCCTCGAACCTCAGTGGTGGGCCAACCCGCGCTGAGACATCCCGATTGAACCACCATGACGGCGATTCGCACCACCCCATTGCAGGCGGGGATCTCAGTGGGATTCACGGGTCACCACGGATCCGCTGCGTCCGACAAGGAAGTCCATGTCGACACCCGTATCCGCCTGCATGACATGGTCAACGTACATACGTGTCCAGCCTCTCGAGGGCTGGGCATAAGAGTCGGCACTTGCCGTAGAGGGCTCGCGGGAATCCAAATCCGTCACATCGACACGGATGACTCCTTGAGGCACGTCCAACTCGACGGGATCACCCGTGCGCACGCGCGCTAACGGTCCGCCCGCCGCCGACTCTGGCGCTACGTGGAGAACCACTGTTCCATAGGCAGTGCCACTCATTCGCGCGTCGCTGACCCGCACCATGTCGCGGACACCTCGCTCGATGAGTCGCCGCGGGATTGGCATGTTCCCGACCTCGGGCATTCCCGGATAACCTCGAGGGCCACACCCCCGAAGAATGAGAACGTCTGTCTCTTCAATGTCGAGATCACGGTCATCAATTCGGGCGTGCAGATCCTCGACACTGTCGAACACCACCGCCCGGCCACGATGGGTCAGCAGGTGGGGCGAAGCCGCAGCTGGCTTGATGATCGCCCCGAGAGGGGCGAGATTGCCGCGCAGCACACGGATCCCCGCATCGGACTGAAGTGGTGCTTCGCGCGGACGGATCACTTCTCGATCCCACACAGATGCTTCTCGCACATAGTCGAGAAGCGGACGTCCTGTGACCGTCATGGCTGAGGCATCGAGAAGATCAATGACCTCATGCAGTGCCGCGAGGAGTCCGCCCGCACGGAACAGGTCATCCATGAGGAACCGGCCAGCTGGCTGAATGTCCGCGATGAGCGGCACCCCCGCACCGGTCGCATCGAAGTCGTCGAGTCGGAGGGGAATGCCAACCCGGCCAGCTATCGCGAGCAGGTGCAACACCGCATTCGATGAACCTCCCACCGCCGCGAGGGTGACAATCGCATTGTGGAAGGACTCCCGAGTGATGACGGTGGAAGGCCTGCGATCCGCGGCAACCATGTCTACGGCCAGTCGCCCTGCCTCGTGCGCGCCCTGGAGAAGTGTGTTGTCAGGTGCCGGTGTTCCCGCCGTACCAGGAATCGTCATTCCAAGGGCTTCTGCCATCATCGCCATCGTTGACGCGGTTCCCATGGTGTTGCAGTGCCCCCGGCTACGGATCATCGACGACTCCGTCTGGAGGAACTCCTCCGCGCTCATGGTTCCTCCCCTCACCTCCTCCGACAGCCGCCACACGTCGGTCCCGCAGCCCAGCACCTGACCTCGGTGGCTGCCCGTGAGCATGGGGCCACCGGGGACAACGAGGGCAGGGAGATCGACCGAGCTGGCGCCCATGAGGAGCGCAGGGATTGTCTTGTCGCAGCCTCCGAGAAGCACCACTCCGTCAACAGGGTTGGCGCGGATCATCTCCTCGATCGACATAGCGGCCAGATTGCGCCACAGCATGGCCGTCGGTCGGACCTGCGTCTCCCCGAGCGACATGACCGGGAGGTGAAGGGGTATCCCTCCGGCTTCCCACACTCCCCGAGCCACATGGTCAGCCACCTGGGTCAGATGCGCATTGCACGGGGTGAGGTCGGACGCCGTGTCAGCGATTGCGATGTGTGGCCGACCGTCAAAGGCATTCTGGGGAAGGCCACGGCGCATCCATGCTCGGTGAATGTAGGCGTCACGGGTGTCACCGCCGTACCACTGTGAACTTCGTGTCAGTCGTGTCATCGTCACTTCCGGTGTCCGGAGAAGCGCCACGCCTCGTGTACCGACTCCGCGGCCGTGGGGATGGAACGGGTAGTCACAGCATCAGCGCTTGCTGGCTCGATCAACGAGCGGCGCAAGCAGTGGTTGTCGGGCCAAAGCCAAGGCAACCTTCCTGACCTTGGGCATCGACATCACCCGGTGACGGATCGGCGTGCCGGTGGCCGCAGTTACCCGCGTCCGCGATGTCGGACGCCAGCCACCATTCCCCTCATCCGCAAGCACTGCCCGAGCCGCGTTGTACCCAGGAGCGCCCATCACACCTCCACCTGGGTGGGTTCCGGCACCGCAGAGATACAGACCCGGGATCGGCGACCTGTAGGACTCGTATCCCGGGACGGGCCGGCTCGAGTAGAGCTGCCCCAAGGTCATAGCGCCGTGGAAGATGTTTCCCCCCGGCAGGGCATACTCCCGCTCCAAGTCCAGCGGAGTGATGGTGTGCGTCCCGATGATTCGGTCCCTGATCCCCGGCGAGTAGTCCGACAGGATGTTGATGACCTTCGTCGTGAATTCGTCACGGTAGTCATCCCACGTCCCATGTGCGAGCTCGAAGGGGAGCTGCTGGATTCCGGTGCTGAGGAGGTGCTTCCCTGGCGGCGCCAGGGTGTCATCACTGGCGGTCTGGATGATGAACTCGATGGGGAAGTCATCCGGCACGCGCCCCTGCTGTTGCGCGTCACCGATCCTCTGGAAGTTCTCGACCTCCGCCCCGAGCAGCGTCAGACCGCGATGCTGGGGACCCATCCCGGGCGGACAGCCGATGAAG
>CAZLHZ010000001.1:6481-27074 GCA_964559285.1 uncultured Actinomycetes bacterium
CGTGATTTGACGGACGTACTCGTCGGGCAATTCCCGCGGGTCCACCAGCGATAGGAACGTCCGTCGTGGATCAGCATTGGACAGGACGAGAGGCGCCCGGAGCTCCTCACCGTTGTCCAGCACGACTCCGCCAACACGGCCGCGTTCGAGGATGATCGACGTCACCGGCGCGTTTGTGCGGACCACCGCACCGCGGGCCCTCGCTCGAGCCGCGAGGGACTCGGCGATGGCACCCATGCCACCGCGCGGGAAGGCGAACTGGCCCATGTGCCCGTTGAACTCTCCCGTCGCATGATGGCCGTAGACATACGACCACCCTGGAGTTCGCGGACCACCCCACACGCTCACGATCGCGAGGAACGTGAACAGTCCCTTCACGATGTCTGTGCTGAAGTACCGGTCGAGGAGATCCAGGACGCTGAGCGTGAAGAACTCATTGAATAGGTCTCCCTCGCCCGATTCGTAGAAGGCTCCCATGACCTCATGCACGGAAGGTGGCGATGGGGTGAGGAGCCACTGACCCGTGATCGCGGCAAACCGCTCGAGACGGAGTCCGAACGCCACCAGAGCATCCGCATCAGCACCGGCGACCTCCTGCATCTCTCTCAGCGTCCGGCTGAGGTCGTTATAGAGGAACAGGTGCCTTCCGTCTCGCAGGATGCTCGCCGACCCCATCTCCGTTTGGTAGAGGTCCAGGCCGAAATCCTTCAAGCCGAGATCCCGCAGGATCTGGGGATGCAAAAGGCCTGAGACGTACGAACACGCAGACGCGCGGAATCCCGGAATCACCTCCTCCGTGACCGTGGCACCACCGACCAGCCCACGCCGCTCGACGACCGCGACCCGCTTTCCGGCATCGCTGAGATAGTTCGCAGCGATCAGGCCATTGTGGCCTGATCCGACGACGATGGCATCAAACTGAGAAGTCATCGTCATCTCAGTAGCACTTCGAGAGCAATCCACCGTCAACGACCATGTACGTCGCATTGACGTAGGAAGACTCGTCCGAGGCAAGAAACAGCACCATCTGGGCTACCTCGCGCGGGTGTCCGATCTTCTTCGCGGGATACGCGGCGCCCATGTCAATCTTGGCCTGCTCCGGGTTGCCCGTCGCCTCCCAGTACTTGACGATCATCGGTGTCTCCATGTCACCCGGACACACACAGTTGCACCGGATGCCATCGATCGCATAGGCCGCACCGACCGCACGGGTGAGGCCGAGAACACCGTGCTTGGTCGCGGTGTAGGCGGGCAGGAACGGATCCCCCACCAGAGAGAGCGCGGAGGCAGTGTTGACGATGGAGCCGCCACCGGTTTCACGCATGGCCACGATTGCGTGCTTGCTGCCCCAGAAGACGGCCTTCAGGTTGACCGTGTTGATCGCATCCCATTCCTCATTGCTGGTGTCCAGAATCGTCTTCTCAACCTGGATCCCGGCGTTGTTGTGGATGAAGTCGAAACCATCCCACTCCCGGCGCACGCGCGCGATAGCCGAGATGATGTCCTGCTCCTTGGAGACGTCACAGCGCTCAAACAGTGCGGTCCCTCCCGCACTACGGATCTCCTCGGCAGCACGTTCGCCACCGTCGCTGTCGATGTCACAGAGCAGAACCGCGGCCCCTTCCTGTGCCATGAGTTTGGCCGACTCGTAGCCAAGTCCCGACGCTGCTCCCGTCACCAGTCCGACCTTGTTCTTCATGCGCATGGTGTGTTCCCTCCTGATGCTGTGTGTTGTTTGGCTGCAGATGGGTGGTTCAGATTGCTGTCGTTCCGCCGTCCAGTGCCAAGCAGGTGCCCGTCGCGAACGTGGCGGAAGCAATGAACAGAATCGCCTCAGCGACCTCTTCCGCTGTCGCCCAGCGCTTAAGCGGAACCCGATTGATGGCCTCAATGCGAACGGCTTCGGGGTCCGGGAACCAGGCCAACTCGGACTCCATCATGGGAGTGTCGATCGGGCCAGGGCACACTGCATTCACCCGGATTCCCCGAGGCGCAAGCTCCGCCGCCATGGCCTTCGTCAGTCCGATGATGCCCGCCTTCGAGGCGCAGTAGTCGACGTAGAGGCCCATTCCGATCGTGGACAGTTCGGAACCCAAATTCACGATGGATCCCCGAGTCATCCGCAGCGATGCCTCACGGGAAACGTAGAAGGATCCTGACAGGTTCACGCCAATCGTCGTGGCCCACTTTCGAGCATCCAAATCCTCGAGCGGAGCAGGACCATCGACTCCGGCGGAGTTCACGACGAGGTCGATATCGCCCAGCGCGTCGAACGCAGCTGCGACAGCATGTGCTACCGCATCGGGATCCGACACGTCGGCGGGAATGGACACGGCACGATCGCCGAGTTCGGCCACCACCGTCTCAAGCACGTCTCCGCGGCGAGCGATGAGCGCGACCGATCCGCCGCGCTGATGAATCATGCGGGCCGTGGCCAGGCCCACACCTGAAGATGCTCCCGTGACGATTGCGTTCGTGCTCATCTGTCCTCCATGTGTGTTCCCTGCAGGGGCGACTGTTGTGTCATGACTCGTCCTCCGAGCTCTTCCGATGTCCTACTCGCTCATAGGGGTCGACCTGTCTCTCGATGACCCTCGTTGCAATCACGATGAGGATGACGCTCACCAGGCCGATGACGGTGACGACCGCATTGACTTCCGGCGTGAAACCGAATCGTGTCTGCGCCCAGATGAAGAGCGGCAAGGTTTGCTGTGTCCCGACCAAGAAGAAGGTCACGATTACCTCGTCGAATGAGAGAGTGAGCGTCAAGAGCGCCGCCGCGAACACCGAGGTCCGGATCTGAGGAAGAGTCACGTGCCAGAAGGTCCTCCACGGACCAGCGCCTAAATCCATGGAGGCCTGAACCAGTGTGGGATCGAGCCGACGGAGACGTGTCAGTACAACGAGAGTCACGATCGGAACCGTGAAGGTCAGATGCCCGACGACCACTGTCCAGTAGCCAGGGAGAATGCCCATCATCCGGAACGTAATGGCAAGCGAGAGCCCAAGTATGAGTCCGGGCACAATGGCGGGCAGGACGACGGCAGCCGTAAGGAGCTGTGGTCCTCGACCAGAGCGCTGATTCAACACGACGGCGAAGAATGTTCCGACCACGGCCGCTGCCAGAACGACCGACAGTGAGACCGTGAGTCCGAATCTGACTGCAGCAAGCAGCGGTCCATCGGTCAACATCTCGGCGAACCACCGTCCGGTGAATCCTGACCAAGGGAGAGCCTGCACGGTCGAGTCGTTGAACGCAAAGACCGTGATAGTGGCAAGGGGCGCGTAGAGGAAGACATACACGACCAGGAATCCCACCCAGCCGAGTGTTGATCGCAGGCGTCCCAGCGTCGTCGGTGACCCACCGAGCGAGACATTCGACAGGCTACTCAAGGACGGCATCCGTCCTGGTCACTCGTGCAATTACTGCAAGGAGAGCCGCCGTAGCCAGGAGAAGCACGATTGACATGGCTGCACCAAGAGGCCAGTTGTTGGCGAGCCCGAATTGATTGACAATCAGCGAGCCAAACATGGTGCCCTGCAAACCGCCGACCATTGCGGGCGTGAGGTAGTCCCCCACACACAGCAGGAAGGCCAATGCGAATCCGATGCCCACCCCCTGCCTAGACAACGGCCACACGATGGTCCAGTACGTTCGGAGCGGGGAGGCCCCTGCATCCGCACTTGCTTCAAGGAGCGGGGTTGGGAGGCGTTCGAGTGCCGCATAGGACGCCACAAAGGCAAACGGAATGGACACGTACGTCAATGTCAGAAAGACGGCGAACCGGGAATACAGCATGAACGACAGCGGATCCTGTATCAGTCCGAGATTGAGCAGAGCTGAGTTGATGACGCCGCTCTCTCCAAGAATGATCTTCCAGGCGTAGACGCGCACCAGATAGCTGATCCAGAGGGGCACAATGACCATGAGAACTGCTAGGAGACGGTGACGCGACAGTTTCCTGACAACGAACCATGCCATCGGGTAGGCGATCGCGGTCGCGAGCAGGGACGCACCCAAGGCAACGAGCATCGTCTGACCGAGGATGCGCATGCTGACATCATTTGTCAGAACATCAATGTAGTTCGAAATTGTGAACTCGCGAATCAGCACGCCGTCCCGCGTTTGCCAGAAGCTGAACACGAGCATGAGCAGATTGGGAAGCAGGACAAGAATCGCCGCCCACACAATCAGCGGAGCGAGACTGACTTTCCGCCAGAGGCCGGCTGACAGGATCGCTGGACTAGCCATTGATGGGCACCACTTCGGACGAGTGAAATGACACGGTGAGTCGCTGGCCGACATTGAGACCGAAGGCAGTCCGCACCGGAAGTTTCGCAATATTCCTACTTCAGAACTATCTCCGAGGAAGACCACGCTTGTGACCGTCCCCTCTGCGACGACATCACCGCCACCAGTGCCGAGCACCACCGCCTCGGGTCGAAGCGAGAAGAAGCACTCACCGACTTTGGCGCCGGCAGGCACAGGGAACTCAAGGCCTCCCCATTGGCCCACCGGCTGCCCGTCTGCGTTGAAGACCCGACCAGAACCAATGTTCGACTTGCCGATGAACCCTGCAACGAACGGGGTCACGGGGTTGAAGTACACCTCTCGAGGTGTCCCCACTTGCTCAATGCGTCCCGCGCTCATGACCGCGAGTCGATCCGACATCGACAGGGCCTCCCCTTGGTCATGCGTCACATAGACGAAGGTGATGCCGACCTCACGCTGGATCTCCTTCAGAACGACTTGCATCTGCTGCCGCAGTTGGAGGTCGAGAGCACCCAAGGGCTCATCAAGAAGCAGGACGCTGGGTCTGGCGACCAGTGCCCGGGCAAGGGCGACGCGCTGGCGTTGACCTCCCGACAGTTGATGCGGTAGCCGCGATCCGAACTCTCGCATCTCGACGAGGGAGAGGGCCTCGTCGACCCGTGGGGCGATATCTGCCTTGGACAGGCGCTGCATGCGCAGCGGGTAGGCAATGTTCTCAGCGATGGTCATGTGTGGGAACAGCGCATAGTTCTGGAAGACAGTATTGACATCGCGGCGATAGGCAGGGGTTCCTACGACATCCTTGCCCGCCAGGAGGATGGTTCCGCTCGTCGGTTGCTCGAATCCTGCGATGAGTCGCAGGCACGTCGTCTTCCCGGATCCGCTGGGCCCAAGGATGGAAAAGAATTCTCCTGCAAGGATCGACAGGCTGATGCCATCCACCGCATTACTGTGGGCACCCCGATAGAGCTTGGTCACAGACGAGAACTGAACGATGCTCCCGTCATGATTCCCGTCGCCCCCGCGAGGCGGGGGCGACGGGACATGAGTTGAGCTCACCTCAGAATCCGGCCTTGAACTCGTTCCAAAGCGCGACGCGCTCATCGAGACGGTTCGGCGTGACCATCGGCTTCATGGCGGCCCAGAAGTCGGGGTCTTTGAGGTTCACGATCTCGCTCTTCGCTAGAACGCCAGCGGGCACGATCGTTGCCGCGTTCTCATAGGAGATGATTCCTGCACTTCCAGTGGCCTCGATGAACTTTGCCTGCCAGGGGACGTCGAGGGTGTAGTTGATGAAGTCGTACACCTCAGCGCGATTGGCGCCCTTCATCATCATCGATGAGTCCACCCAGAAGGGAGTGCCCTCGGTCGGGAAGCCGTAGGCGAACTTCTCTCCTTCTTCATTGAGCTGGTTGACGACGGCAATGTTCTGGCAGTAGCCGACGACCGCGTCACCCGTCGCGAAGAGGTTGGCCTGGTCGTTGAAACCAGCTGTCAGAGTCTTGACCTGCGGCCTTAGTGACTCAAGGCCAGCCTTGACCGTGGCGAAACCGGCATCATCGAGGTCGTAGGGGTTTGCGATTCCCTCCGCCAAAGCCACCATGGGAACGCCAAGGTAGGAGTCATCCGCGATGGACACCTTGCCTGCGTACGCCGGGTCCCACAGGACCTTCCAGCTGGTGGGCGGCGTCGGGAAGGCGTCCATGGACCAGCACAGGGGCAACGTTCCCCAGTTGTACGGGAGGCCGTAGAGCTGGCCATCCACCGTGACGCCGGGTTCCCAGGGAAGTCCGGCCGAGATGTTCTTGACGTTGGGCACCTTGGATGCGTCCAAGGGCTCCAGCAGCCCGGCCTTGTAGTAACGATCCACGTTTCCGAGATCAAAGTAGACGAGGTCGATCTGACCAGCAGAGGACTGCGCCTTCGCGAACATCTCGTCCACGGAGCCGGCCGTGATCTGAGTGACCTTGACACCCGACTTCGCTGAGTACTCATCCAGCATTGCCTGATCGTGGTAGCCCTCCCAGGTGAGGATCGTGACAGATCCCTTGTTCGGAGACAACCCTCCCGACGGTGACGTCGGGGACCCGGACGAACCCCCGCAGCCCGCCACCGTGACCACCACGGCAGCAACTGCAGCGGCGTACCCCAATGCCCTGTGTCGAATGCGCTTTTCCATGTCGCGACCCCTCTTCCGGATTCCCACGCCTGAATGTCGTCACTGCCGACGAGTTACTGGAACGTTCCAGTAACGGGACTATAGGGAGCCGTGGACGGCCCGTCAATGCCCTGTTTCAGACGCCAACGTTCTTCAACCGATGGGTGCCGGCACATCAAGCGGGGACTGCAGTTGACCACCTCTCCCTCCACCTCACCTGGACGCTTCCAGACAACTCCCACGTGGATGCCCTTGACGTCACCATCGCTGCAATGCGTGAACCTCGGGCGCAACCTCCGATAGGCTCAGCGCAGATGCACTTAACAGATGTGGCGAGCACGTGACAGACTGCACCGTTCCTGGTGGAGCGATAGTCACCAGAGTTGCGGAGCGTGAGGACCATGGAGAGCAGGACGGGGGGAGTCCCTCGTCGGGCAACCATGAGGGACGTCGCCAATCGCGCAGGCGTGTCCCTCCAAACAGTGTCCAACGTCGTCCACGGGCGATTCGGCCAGATGGGCGACGAGACACGTGAGCGTGTTGCCTGGGCAATGGAGTCACTTGACTATCGAACGAACCTGGCAGCCGCATCCCTCCGATCGCAGCGGTCCCACGCACTCTCCGTCCTCGTCCTCGACGAACTGTCCGCATTTCTCGCCGATCCTCTGACGCATCGGCTTGTGGCCGGGGTCAACGACGTGGCCAGAGAGTCCGGCTACGGCGTACTCATCGAACTTGGCCAAGGTGCTGAGGGTTCACAGCATCTCTTCGAATCCCTCAAGGACGGCCGAGCTGATGGGGCCGTGATTCAGCTCTACGGACCTCGCGCGACGCGGAAGCGTTGCGCCATAGAAGCCAGTGCACTGGGCGTGCCGGTCGTCATCATCGATGACACAGCGCTGCCAGCAGGGACCCTGTCCGTCCGTGCGAGCCAGGAGTCGGCCGCCGCAGAACTGACCCATCTCCTCGCGAGCCAGGGTCGCGACCGGATCGCCTTTGTCGGAGATGCCGTGACGTGGGCTGGTGTAGAGCAACGTCTAGCCGGCTATCGGTCGGCCCTCCGCAAGCTGGGGATTGCCTTCGACAAGTCCCTCGTCCATCTCGAGGCCCGTGATCACGCCGTGGACGGCGAGCGCCTCGCTCAGGCGATTCTCCGGGCACCGACACCACCTTCGGCGATCATGTGTTCGAGTGATCTCATCGCCGCCGGAGCACTTCGCGCAGCACGCGGCCTCGGTCTTCGCGTTCCGCAGGACCTCGCAATCACTGGGTTCGATGACTCGCCCTTCGCACCATCCCTAGATCCAGCGCTCACGACCGTGAGCATCCCCGCCTACGAGATGGGCCGAACCGCCGCCGACCTCCTCCTCCGTGCGATTCGGCGAGACACGATCGATCACCCCCACGTCGTTCTTCCCACCGCCCTGATGCGTCGCGACTCTGCCTGACGCACGCGCGTGATGCGTCCACCAGCAACTCTCCTCCCCAACCGCTGACTTCGCGGACGATCGCTGGGCCAGTCCTCGGTGAGACGTTCGTCCCGACGGGGCTGGTACGTCGATCACCGCGGCCAGATCGCGCGCTCCGGACGTCTTGCCGGGGCCACCGCACCATCGGGAACCGCAGTTGGCTCAGGCCACAAGAGCCGCGTTGCTGCTGGAGCCCCTGGAATCGGTGGCGGCGCACGGGAGGGGCGAGAGTATGACGTAATACTGGTCAGACCGGCCAGATCTGGGTAACCTCAGGCTCACGCAGTGGTGGTTCACGTCTCTGAGATCGGTGGTGCCTGTTGATCACGCACGGTCGGCGGGTGCTGATCACCGGTGGGGCGGGCGCCATCGGTGCCGTCGCTGCCCGTGCCCTCGCAGATGCCGGAGCCTTGGTGGCCGTCAACGACATCCTGCCGCCTGCCCAGGCCAGCGACCAGATCGGTGATGGGCGCGTGGCCTATATCCAAGGAGATGGGTCCACCCAGGCCGGTGCCAGCCGGATCGTCGATGCCGCCGGAGATGCCATCGGCGGGCTCAGCGACGCCGTGCTGCTTGCTGGGATCGTCCGTCCTGGCGGACTCCTCACGCAGACGGAAGCCGACATTGACGACACATTCAACGTCAACGTCAAGGCGGCCCTCCTGACATCCCAAGCCTGCGTCAGTCGCTGGAAGCAGAGGAATGAGACTGGCAACCTCGTCTTCGTCAGTTCATGGGTGCAGGACGTACCGTGGCCGGGAATAGCGCCCTACTCAGCGAGCAAGGCGGCCCTTCGTTCCATTGCTCGCTCATTCGCACGCGAGTTCGCGGCCGACGGCATCCGCTCGAATGTCCTTGCCCCCGGAATCGTCGGCGTTGGTATGGCAAAGATTCAGTGGGACACGGAGCCCGACTACCGGCGCAGGGCGGGCAGCGCGATCCCGATGGGCCACCTGCAGACTCCCGAATCGATCGCTGATGCGCTCGTCTTCCTCTGCTCCCCCCTCTCCTCGTACATGACCGGATCGACCCTCCTCGTCGACGGTGGAGCCAGCCTCTATCCGATGGACCCCCAGGAACTCTCGCGTGACTAGCCTGAGCGAGACCACGCGCCCCTGGACTCGCGAGTCTCTGGCAGCACACATCGAGAGAGCCATCCTCGCGGAATCCCTTCCGGAAGGCGGGGCTTTGCCCTCCGAACGACAGCTCTCCGGGATGTTCGGCGTGTCCAGGTCCCTCATCCGCGAAGTCCTGCGCGGCCTCGAGCAACGCGGTCTGCTCGAGGTGCGACCCGGAAAGGGTGCCTACGTCCGAACCGGCAGCCGGTCTGAGGCTGCCCGCAGTATGCACGATGCTTATCGATCAGCGGACGCCACACACCTCCACCTCGCTCAGGCGCGCTACGCGATCGAGGCACATGCCGCCGAACTTGCGGCCGGCCATGCCACCGCCCTCGATATCTCGGCGATGGCAACAGCACTTATTGACCTCGGTCATTTGGATGGCCCTGCTCGCACCACGGCCGACCTTGCCTTTCATATCCAGGTCACTCAAGCAGCGGGGAATCCGGTGCTGTTGTTGATGCTGGAGTCCCTGCAACCCGCGATCATTCAGCATCTAGGCGCATCGTCGCCATCCCATGAGGATCATGCTCGCCACATTGCTCTTCACTCGGCAGTGCTCGAGGCCATCACAGCTGAAGCGCCCACAATCGCCGTCGCCGCAATGGCGGAGCTGCTTTCCTTTGAGGCTAGGTCATGGACAGACAAGCACCTCGCGCACGACAACACTCCCTATCTTCTCTGGACGGCACCAGGTTCATGAGTCCAGAACCCCAACCCGCACAGACCGTAGACCACGACCTCATCGGATCGAAGGAATGAGAGATAGCTAGCCATGAAGATCGAGCGCATCGAAACGATTAGGCATGAGGACTTCCCCAACGTGCTCTTCGTGCAGGTCCACGCCGATGGTCTCACCGGTCTTGGTGAGACGTACTACCATGCAGAAGCAATCGAGACATACATCCACTCGGTGGCCTCACCGTTGCTCCTAGGACAGGACGCCGCGCGCATCACCATGCTGAACCGGGCGCTCGAGGGTTACGTCGGTCATTCTGGCAGCGGCGTGGAGACCAGAGCCAGATCTGCTATCGATATCGCCCTGTGGGATCTTGCCGGCCAGCGATCTGGCCTTCCCCTCTACGATCTCATTGGCGGTCGAGTCCGGGAATCCATCGCCGTCTACAACACGTGCGCAGGAACTCAGTACATGCGTCGTGCAGGGCAAGCCACTCGCAACTACGGTCGTGGTCTGGCGGGACAGTGGGAAGACCTCGACCGGTTCATGTCCGACGCAGGTGGCTTGGCCGACGAGCTGCTCTCCGAGGGCATCACCGGCATGAAGATTTGGCCGTTCGACGCGTTCGCAGAGGCGTCGCTTGGATCCAGCATCACGTACGACCAGATTCAGCAGGGTCTAGATCCCATTCGCAAGATCCGTGCTGCCGTCGGCGATCGAATGCGCGTGATGATCGAGCTCCATGGCTTGTGGTCAATCGCGCCTGCGACCTCGATCATTCGGGCACTCGAACCCTATGCGCCGTTCTGGATCGAGGATCCCGTGCGCGCTGACATGCCGAATGGTCTGCGGGAGCTCAGCAGGGCAGCTCGGGAACATGGCACATCCATCGCGGCCGGCGAGACAGTGACCGGTCTATCAGGCTTTCTTCCGCTGCTGGCCGAGGAGGGAATCGATGTCGCGACTCTCGATCTCGGATGGTGCGGTGGAATCACCCATGCCCTTCGCATCTGCGCACTGGCTGAGACCTACGGCCGAGGGGTGGCGCCCCATGACTGCACCGGGCCGGTCGCTCTCATCGCGTCCACCCATCTCTCCGTGGCGACCCCTCATGCCGTCATGCAGGAGACTGTTCGGGCCAGCCTGCGGACGTGGTACCCGGACTTCATCACGGAGCTACCGGAGGTGATCGATGGCCACATTCATGCCCTCGATGGTCCGGGGCTTGGCACCGCGCTGCAGCCGGACATTCGAGGCCGGGACGGCGTTGTCACCCGAATGTCCGTGCTCCAGAGTTGATCGTTCAGGGCCATCAATGTGCTGCATCAAGCGGCAGATCGCCGTCATCTGAGCAGCATCTCCCTGTAGCCTGCAACCCGCGGCACCGAGAGAGGGAACATGGCCAAGCACGACTCTATGTGGATTCCTTTTGCAGAAGAACTGATCGTGCGGATCGTCTCCGGACGGTACCCCGCGGGATCACTCATTCCCACGGAAATCCAGCTCGGCGAGGAGTTCGGCGTCAGTCGCACGGTCATTCGGGAGGGCACGAGGATTCTCGCCGACAAGGGTCTGCTGCTCAGTCGTCGTGGGCTGGGCACCAGGGTTCTCGCGCCAACGGAATGGCGAAGTTTCGATCCCCACATCCTCTCAGCGAGGCTCGAACACGGGGATCGAGATGCGGTACTTCGTGAGGTCTTGGTTCTGCGACGCTCCATTGAGCCCGAGTTGGCTGCCCGCGCGGCTGAGTTTCGCAATGAGGCGGACCTCGCAGACTTGAGCCAGTTCATGCAAACCCTGTCGGACGCTCAGGGTGATCCATCAACGTACATGGTTCTGGATGCTGAATTCCATGCTCGAGTTGCACAGCTTGGCAGGAATGGCCTCCTACGAGATGTGATCAGATTCCTTGAGCACCCCGTCGCTATCCAGCGCGAACTCACCAATCGGCTTCCGGGCGCCAACACCAAGACGACTCATGATCAGCATGACGCGGTTTACCGGGCGATCGTTCAAGGTGACATGGAGACCGCCCGCAACGCCATGCTTCACCACATTCAGTGGGCTGAGGATCGACTGAACCGAGCCCTGCGGCAGGGGACGTCCGTCACCCCCTAATCCAGAGACGAACCGCACGCCGGGATCGATCGCACTGAACGTGCTGGAATACTCCAAGCCGTTTCCTCGCCTCGGCCGAAGTCTTCAGCGACCGACGTGGGGCAACCTCCGTCAGGCTAGTCAAGGGTCAGGGGCCCACAGCCCGGACCCGCTCCCCCAGCCATTCCAGAGCGACCGAAACATGGTGTGAATCGCCACCCTCATGCCCACTCCAGAGATACTCGCGCACCTCCTTCGGGCCACACCAAGCGTTGTACGCCGCATAGCTGGTCGATGGAGGACAGATGTCATCCATCATGGCAATCTCGAACAGGGCCGGCGTTGTGGCCATTCCTGCGAGCACCGTGCCGTCAATGTAGGACAGGGTGCGCGAGACAGCCTCGGCGTCGTAGGGCCGAGCTGCTAGGTACTTACGCAACTCGCAGTAGGGCTCCGAGTCGGTGATGGAGGCCGCGCGAAGCACGTCACACCAGAAGGGCACCCCGATGAGAGCACCGATCAGTCCCTCGCTCAATGCCGCTGCTGCGATCGTGATTGCACCCCCCTGACTGCCGCCACCGACCGCCACCAGTCGCGGATCGACTCCGGGTAGGGCGCGTGCTGTCTCGACGGCTCGCGCCGCGTCAACAAAGACCCGGGTGTAGAAGTGTTCACTCGGATCGGTGATGCCCCGCGTGACGAAACCCGACACTTGCGGTCCGCCGACCGCACCGAGATCCGGCGTGTCCGCCCAGGCTTGTCCCCGTGTGTCCATGACCAAAGTGGCCCACCCTGCTGCGGGCCACAGCGTCCACTCGTGGTGAAGGCTTCGCCCGCCTCCGTATCCGATGAACTGCACCAGGCAGGGAAGATCATTGTCGACACCCCGAGGACGCAGGAACCACCCGCGGACCCGATGTCCCAGGGCACCGCTGAACTCCAGATCGAAGACTTCCAAGCGGTTCAAGGCCGTTGCTACCGGGCTGAGCACGGGCTCCTCGACCTGGGATCGCGCGACGGAGAGCTGCTGGGACCAGAAGGCAGCGACATCGACGGCCGGAACGATGGTGCTGCGGTGCTCCCGCAACTGTTCGATTGGAAGATCAAGCCATGCCATTTCGGTTTCCTTTCGCTGTCGTGATCGCTGATCGACGTGGCGCTGGTCAACGCCTTCAGTTCGTCACACCTCTGGTGCTGGGGGAGGCGGCTACTTGCCCGCTCCAGCGAACAGTCCGCTCACGATGTGCTTCTGTGCGTACAGGAAGATCGCCATCACGGGGAGGGCGGTGAGCACCGCACCGGCGCAGAACGCTCCCCAGTTGTCGTTGCGGAACGACATCATTCCGTAGAGTCCCACCGCCGCTGTCTGCGAACCCGTGTCGCTCAAGAGCACGGATGCGATGACGAACTCACCGGACACAGCGATGTACACCAGCATGCCGACAATCACGAGGATTGGGCTGACCAACCGCAGGATGATTGTGAAGAAGATCCGAGCGTGGCCCGCTCCATCCAGTTTCGCCGCTTCGTCCAACTCTCGGGGAATGGTGTTGAAGTAGCCATACATGAGGTACGTGTTCACTCCAAGGGCGCCGCCCAGATACACAGCGAGAAGCCCCAGCATGGAGTTGAGGCCGAGTGCCGGGATCGCCTTTCCAATGGCTGCCACGATGAGGAAGATGGCGACGACTCCGAGGAACTGCGGGAACATCTGGGCGAGAACGATGGTGCCGAGCCCGAATCGTCGCCCGGTGAAGCGCAGGCGTGAGAAGGCATAGGCGGCGAGGGCGCACAGGAAGACCGAGATGGCGGCCGTGAATGTGGCGATGAGGAATGTGTTGAGCCACCAACGCGGGAAGGGTCTCAGCGGATCAGTCAGCAAACCCACGAAGTTATCGAGGGTGACGCTCGAGAACATCTCATTGGATCCGGTCAAGGTTCCGCCGGAGTTCAGGGATGCCGACAGAACGTAGAGCAGGGGAAACAATGCGATGATGCAGGCGACGAGGCCAACGAGATGGCGCCAACCCGTGGACGTGAACCACCTCACCCAGGAACGCTTCGGCGCGCTCGGAATGAAGCTCTCGACGCGGGCGGTGGATTCAGACGTGATGGACATGCCTTCGACATGGATGCTCGCCATCAGTACACATTCTCCAAAGACTTGGTCCGGCGGAACAGAATGACAGAAATGGCCATCACGAGGAAGAAGATGACCATCGAGAACGCACTCGCGAGTCCGTAGTCCTTCACGCTCTCATCAAATGCGAGCTTGTAAACCACAGTGATCAGGATGTCCGTCGACCCTGCCCCGATCGGCGACGTGGGATTCGGAGGTCCTCCGGCACTCAGCATGAAGATCGTATTGAAGTCGTTGAAGCTGAAGGCAAAGGCAGCGATGAGGAGTGGGCTCACGGACACGAGGAGCAGGGGGAGCTTGATGTGTCGGAACAACTGCCACGGAGAGACACCGTCGACCAAAGCAGCCTGCTGGACGTCCTCCGGAATGGATTGCAGAGCCCCGGTACAGACAAGGAAGAAGTAGGGCGCACCGAACCAGACGCTGACCAGAATCACGGTCGCTCGAGCAAGCCACGCCTCTTGCAGCCATGGCACGTCTGCTCCGCCTAGGAGCACCTGATTGATGAAGCCGTACTGAGTGTTGAGCAGACCCGACCACACCAACCCTGAGAGGAATAGCGGGAATGCATAAGGGAGGATCATCACGACTCGGTATGCACGTCTCCCCCTCAGCTTGGGATGGTTGAAGACGAGCGCCAAGAAGAGGCCAGCGGCAAAGGACAGAAGGACGGACATGATTGCGAACACGAACGTCCAGACGATGACGCCGATGATGTCGGCCTGACCACCTGCACCAAGCGCAGTGATGTAGTTCTGCAGCCCCACTCCGACCCGCCAGCCCGGCAGGAGTTTTTCTCCCTCCCCGGATTCGAAATTCCCCTCCCCGTTGTCCCGGTATTCTCGACCCGAGATGAGATCGACCATCGCATCCGAGGATGCGGAGTACTCCAGAGTGCTGGTGTACATGTAGGCATTGAGCCCATTGGCTGTCTTGAGGTATCCATCCGCCGGTGTTGCCCCCAAGGGCACCTTGAGCGCGGTGACGGCAGCCTGCTGATCGAGAAGCTGAGCGAGCGTCAATGTCGTGTAGCCCGGAAGGCTTCTTGCCTTACCGCCTTCAATCACGGCATCCGGTGCTGGAGCAAGGGGCTGGTCCATTGATCCGACCGCCGCTGTCTCGTCCGGAGTCGTTGCGAGAAGATAGAGTTGACCGTCCCTCTCAAGCACTGCCACGGGATAAGCCGGTGATCCGGGCAGGCGCGCGACTGAGTTAGCCTCGATAGCCTCGATAGCAGCAGGTTTTTCGATGTTGTGTCCATCACCGTAGTTGGTGAAGGACACCGAGATCGAGTAGGCGATGGCGAAGATCTGGAAGACCAGAAGGAAGAGCAATCCAGGAACGATGTACTTTCCGGCAAGGGATCCTCGTCGGAAGTAGATGACATTGACGATGACCAGAGCGACCACAACAGCCACAGCGACGATCTGCTGTCCCTGGCTGAGAAATCCCATGACCATGAAGACGCCCAGGGCATCCACTATCGCCATCAGAATGATCTTCACAATCAGAGACCAACCCCGAGCGGGAGACTCGGCGACCGCCCGCTTTGGCTGACGCTGCCGTCGTTGGGAGGTGGTCTGGCTGTCCATGACGCCTCGATCCGAATATGAATCACACTGACATTGGGTGGGGAAGGGTCACCCGCCTGAGCAAGCGACCCTCCCCCGCACCATTACTGGCAGTGCGTCGGAGGGCCACGCGCCTGAGCAAGCGACCCTCCCCCGCACCATTACATAGTGTCGATTTCAGCCTGTACCTTGGCAACCATTGCCAGCCACAGCTCCACCGGGTCGCCTCCGTCGCCAAGTTGAATCAGCGCTTCGGTCTCACCCAGCGGACCCCCCACCTTGGACATGGCAGGGATGCTCGGATAGGCCACGCCCGTCGCACCGACCTCGCCAAAGCCCTTCATGTAGGGATCTGACGAAATCACGTCGAACGCCGCAGTCAGGGCCGGCGGATTCTGTGCACCCTTCCAGATCTCCACCTGAGTGTCGACACTCGTCATGAAGTCCGTCAAGAAGAGCTGCGCGGCCAGCGGGTTCTTCGCCTTCGAAGAGGCATAGACCGCGTAGTTGCCGACGTACGGTGAAGCAACAAGGCCACCGGCCGAGGGGATCGGATCAATGGCGATCTTGACGCCGGACTCCTTGATGCCGCCCAGGTTCCAAGGTCCATCGACCAAGTAGGCGCACTCGCCGTCCTTGAACTGCTGGAGGGCAATGTCAGCTGTCATGTTCGGATCAAGAACGCCTGCTGCGCCCTGCTCGCCAAGCCACGCGGCGAAACTCTGGCCGGCCTCGTCACCAAGTGCGAACTTGCTGGGATCGTCGTTCCCATTCGCATCCTTGCCGAAGATTGTCCCTCCAAAGGAGGAGAGGAACGGCATCATCATGTACTCGTTGCCGCTCTTGGGATCCTGGCCAATGCAGAAGATCGACTTTGCCTTTCCATCCTTGACGAGGGCTTTGCCGGAGGCGACCATCTCGTCAAAGGTGGCCGGAGCAGTCGGGGCCAGATCCGTGTTCCGGTACATAGCGATGTTCTCCACCGTGAACGGCACACCATAGATCTGACCGTCCTGCGTCACCGCCGTGATCGACCCGGGGTCGAAACCGGCCGCGAGGTCACCGAGCTCGACCGGCGCGACGACGCCATTAGAGACAAACTTGTACGTCGTCGCTGGTGAAATGAAGAGATCAGGGCCTTCTCCCGCGGGCACTGCGGCGATGAACTGATCGCCCATCTCGTAGAAGTCCTTGGTCACCCATGAGACCTTGATGCCGTTTGCTTCAGCCCAGGGCTTCACAATCGGCTCGAAGATCTTGACGTAGTAGTCCTCCGTCCAGATCGTCACGTCACCGGAGGGAACCGGCGCTGACGAACTCGTGGGGGCCGCGCTCGAACTCGTTGCTGAACTGGTCGCCGGGCTGGAACTGCCTCCGCAGCCCGACATGAGCAGGGCAGCCGCGAGGCCGACCGTGCTCGCGCCGAGGATTCGGCGGACGTGATAGCGAGTCATTTCTCTCCCATCTGAGGATTCACTTGGTTACCTGCGGTGGATCACCTATCGGCTCTCACGTCTGCATCTCCTGATAGCTGCGGATCTGGACATGAGAGGTCTCGGGGCCGGACTGGAGGGCTGACCCGTGCGATGGCGGCACGTGGGGGCCCACAACGAACAGCGGTTCGAATATCTTACGTATGATGATCGAGCGTCAAGGGCTCGGGGTGAGAACTTGATAACGAAGTCGTCACGGTCCCATGGGCATGCGCGCTGTGGACATCCGCGCTGTGACCGCGCGATCCTTGAACCCGAGCACGTCATCTCAGGACACGACCCTCGACGGTAGAACGATTCCTGCCGAAGCCGGGGGCAACTCCACCCAGTTGCCGTCCGCGGGACACAACTCCCACCCAGCTCCATCAACACGGTGGAAGGCCAACTGTTCGCCACTCCCCTCGATGACGACCTGCACGCGAATCGGCTCAGCCGAATGGTTCGCCAGTGCGACGCCAGGGTGCCCGCCGTCGGCTGGAGCGAACAGCGCATAAGGCCGATGTGTCAGCCCAGACTCGGTGAGCACTGAGGCGCCGATCTCATCTCGGTACTCCCCGTCCCAGAACCAGTCGCGCCACGTGGTTCGCAGATCATCCATGGCTCGGCCATACGCCATCGTCAGCGGGAAGTCCTCGAGCCTGCCCTTGAAGTTGTATGGCTCGTAACTCAAGACGTACCTGCGAACCAGAGACTGGCCGATGATGTTGCGATCATTGAATCCAATGACAGCTGTCATCAACTGGGCTCTGGGATGAAGGAACCGTGTCAGTGGAAGATGATCCGCCTCGAAGCTGCGGTGATAGGAGCAGTGGTAAACAGCAAACTGACCGTCATAACAGGCCTCCCCAGCGAAGAGGAAGTCAGGGTTCACTGTCCTCGCATACTCCCCGAAGTCCTCGATGAGAGCGTCGTCATGGGTGAAGACCGAACTGCCCACTCGGTGACCGTGAGCGGGATCGAAGCAGAGCAAGGCTCTGCCATGTCCGAGGCACTCGTCGAAGAGCATCCCGTCGGCACCCAGGTCGACGATCTGACGTGCGTCCTCATCGCAGATAGCACGATATCGGTCGCTGCTGAAGCACAGGGGCACCCGCTGCCGAGTATTCAGGCCAAGGAACTGCGGAATCGTGTTGTAACGGTAGCCGCATTCGTCGTACGTGTCGCCGTACGGGTCGCGGATGGCGTCTTTGTAGAGCTCAGTGCGAAATCGTGCCGTTGAGCGATCAGCCCAGGTGAACTTCGCAAAGAGCACGATGCGAACACCCAGCTCCTGGCACTGAGCGATTGCCTCGCGCAGTTCCGCAGGAGTGCCGAGCCTTGGATCCGGAGTGTGATTGGGATTGTTGCGATCCTGCCCGCCCTCGTTCCATCCCACGAGTTGAATGGCGCGAACTCCATGTGCGGCACAACTCCGAGCTACCTCTGGCAATCGCGTGAAGGGCAGGCGCAGTTCATCCTCGGGCGAGTTCACCTGCAGTTGCATCCAGGCATCAGGTTGAGTGGACCACACAGGAGGTTCGACGATGTCCATCCACGTGGATCGCCGATCACGGTAGATTGCTGCTCCCGCTTGCCATCCGCCTTCGAAGGCCGCTAGGGCGATCCTCGGGAGGCGGCGGCTCGCCCCGGGCTGGAGGTAGGGCACGTGAGCGACTTCAAGGCGCATACACGTGGGTTCTGGGGCGCCGAGATCCGAGTCAGGAACTCGCAAATCCATAGAATCAGAGAATCCGGGATGGAGTTCGAGCATCCACGCGACGAGCTCGGAGTTGCGCTCGTCAACTCCCACGTAGAGACCACGCTCACCGTCGTCCAGCAGGATGAAGGGCGCGTAGGGGGCGACGGCACTCATTGCCATGGGTTCGTTCATGAGGGTCGGACGATCGGTGCCGAAGTAGGGCATCGTGTCCAGGAACTTCGGACGCACGGGGCGACGCCGGCCATCGGCGTACCCGGCCATGATGCTGTAGAGGGTTCGATCCGGAGAGGACTGTTGAAGATCACCAACCCGCGGGAAACGGACGTCTTCGATGACGAGTTCTGAACGATTGTCGATCTCCATCGAGAAGACGAGGCGATCCCCTTCAACTGCGATCCTGATACGGACCGTGATGTCATGCTCTCCACCGTGCTCGGATGTCACGGTTGCCCACTCCGCGACGGCCCAGCCTCCATCGGGCGCCACATCCCAGTGAGGACGGTCCTGAACGCGCGAATCAACGCTGTTGTTTCGGCGACCCTCAAGGGGAACCAGGAGTGAGAAGCCGAGTCCCAGGTCAGCACCTTCGAGGATGGGCCATGCTCCATCAGCGGTGACCAACCCGACGAGGGATGCGTGCACCGGATTGAAGCGCGCGTGCAGGCTGCCGCTGCGCAGGTCGATCGTCTCGCTCATGGGCTCGTCTCTGGATTCGTGGAACACAGTTGGTGAGCAAGGTTCAGGAAGACCGCAGCCGACCAGCTGTAGCCGCGATCTCGAAGAGGGTCACCTGAGGTGGCCTCGTAGTTCTCTGCGAACCCGGCAGAACGCACCGTATTGAGGAAGCTCCACCCGAGGTCGTCAGCACGTTCTGCATCTCCGGCGGAGCGCAGACCTTCGACCACGAGGTACGTGGTCGGCGCCCAGATCGGTCCACGCCAGTACCCATCACTGCTGTAGCGCGGGCTGGTAGGGCTTTCACTCGCCACGCCATAGGGAGTGATGACACCGGTGACCTGCTGAAGCATCGCGAGCCGAATCTCGACAGGGAGTCGGTCTCCGAGGATCAGTGGCAGCGAGAAGAGTTGGCTATGCACCGAAGTCGAGACGCGATCATCTCCGCTCCCTCGGACGACGAAACGGCCCTCGACCCAGAGTCGATCGACGAGCAACCCCAGGTGCTCATCTGCGCGACGACGCCACTGGTGACTCTCATCTGGACGACCGAGAGCCAAGGCGACCTCGGCCAGGACATCCATTTGGACGACGAGGAATGCGGCCAGATCAGGGCTGGTGGCGGGGAACCCGGTCTCGTCGAACGCCGCAGAGTTGTCCTGGCCGCTGTCACAGCCATGGAAGTAGGCTGCCAGACCATCAGCATCATCGTCCCGGTAGGTCAGCCACCATGAGGTCCACGCAGCAAGCTGGGGATAGATGACATCCAGGCCGCCCTCGGGAACTGCTCCAGCCTGCATCAACTGCCGCAAGGTCCATCCGTGGACCGGCGGCTTGCAGAATCCCCAGATGGATCCGTAGTCGGTGGTGATGTCAGCGAGCATCCCATCTGGCGCCTGCCGGTCGAAGAAGAGCATGAGTTGATCCCAAGCCAAGGCTGGGTCGCCAGTTGCCAGCCCAAGGGCGACGAAACAGTTGTCCCACGACCACACGGCGTGCATCCAGTTCTTTGACATCAGCACTGCGGGTCGAGTCAGGTTGCCCCGAGCGGCCACTGTGTTGGTCCACAGCAGCGCGATGGCTGCATCTCTGGTTGACATGAGTTCGTCCGGTAGCCGGGGGAATGCGTCGGCCCACTCTGCAAGGCTGGCGCCGGTGTCGGCTCGTGCATCCTCGAACGATCTCCATTGCTGACGACGCGCATACCCGGTCTGATAC
>CAZLHZ010000002.1:0-251 GCA_964559285.1 uncultured Actinomycetes bacterium
GCCCCGCGCCGTCGGCATCACGAATCAGCGCGAAACGGTCTGCTTCTGGGATCGCGAGACTCTCGGGTCCGCACGGCGCGCGATCGTGTGGCAGGACCGACGCACCGCATCAGCCTGCGAGGACCTGCGCGCCTCCGGCGTCGAGCCACTGATCACCCAGCGCACCGGCCTGCGGCTGGACCCCTACTTCAGCGCCACGAAGATCGACTGGGTGCGACAGAACGACCCGGTGACCTGGGCAGGCATCACGT
>CAZLHZ010000002.1:264-613 GCA_964559285.1 uncultured Actinomycetes bacterium
CACCGTGGACTCCTACCTGATCGCGCGCATGACCCGGGGCCTGCTCCATATCACCGACGCCACCAACGCCTCGCGCACCCTCCTGATGGACCTGAGCACCGGGACATGGTCGGCGGAGCTCGCCGCAGTGTTCGGCGTACCCCTGTCATGCCTGCCGGAGATCGTCCCCTCCTACGGCCGCGTGGGACGCACAGATCCGAGTACATTCCTCGGACTGGAGCTGCCCATCGCCGGGATCGCGGGTGATCAGCAGGCGGCGCTTGTCGGGCAGGCCGGTGTGGCCCCCGGTGATGCGAAGTGCACCTACGGCACCGGTGCCTTCGTGCTCGTGGCGACCGGGGAGATGGCC
>CAZLHZ010000002.1:623-4958 GCA_964559285.1 uncultured Actinomycetes bacterium
CGGACTGCTCAGCACCGTGGCCCTCGGTCACCCGGACGGCCACCTCACCTACGCCCTTGAGGGATCCGTGTTCGTTGCCGGGGCTGCCGTCCAGTGGCTGCGCGACGGGCTCGGCATCATCGACTCCGCGAGCGAGGTGTCGGCGCTGGCCGAGTCCGTTCCCGACAGCGGCGGAGTGGTGGTTGTTCCGGCCCTTACCGGACTCGGCGCACCGGAGTGGGATCCCACGGCACGCGGCCTCATCATCGGAATCACGCGCGGCACAACTGCAGCGCACATCGCCCGCGCGACGCTCGAGGGCATCGCCTGCCAAGTCGGCGACGTCGTCGCGGTCATGACCCGTGCGGGCGTGCCTCTCACGCACCTGGCGGTCGACGGAGGCGCTGCCGCGAGCAACCTGCTGTGCCAGATGCAGGCCGATGTGCTGCAGCTGCCGGTGCAGCGCTCGCGGGAACTGCAGGCGACGGGTGTCGGTGCAGCCCTTCTCGCGGGCGTCGGCATCGGCCTGTGGGAGTCGGTCACCGAGCTGGCGCGAGTCCTCGAGCGGGATCGGACCTTCGAGCCCGGTCCCGTGGACGAGGGACTCCAGCACCGCTGGCGGCGCGCCGTCGAACGTGCCGGCAACTGGGCGAGTGACTGATCAGGCGGATTCGGCTGCGGCGCCCTCGCGACGCTGGATCTCCTTGAACCGGCTGGCGTACATATCCTCGTAGCGCTGCCCCGAGAGGTTCATCAGCTCGTACATGATCTCGTCGGTCACGGACCGCAGGACGAATCGATCTGACTCGAGCCCCTCATAGCGTGAGAAATCCATCGGCTTTCCAATGCGGATGCCGATCCTGCGCAGACTCGGTCGCACGGTGCCGGGCGGCTGGATCTCGAACCCACCGATCATCGCCACCGGGATCACGGGCACGCGCGCCTCGAGCGCAACCCGGGCGACCCCTGTCTTGCCGCGATAGAGACGGCCATCGATCGATCGCGTCCCCTCGGGGTAGATCCCGAGGAGTTTGCCCTCCTCGAGCACCGACATGCTCGTGAGGATCGCCATCTCCGAGGCCCGACCACCGGACCGGTCCACCGGGACCTGCCCGAGTCCGGAGAAGAACCCCTTGATGAGCAGCCCCTTGAGCCCCTTGCCCGTGAAGTACTCACTCTTGGCCAGGAATGTGATGTGTCGCCCCGAGACCAGCGGCAGGAAGAACGAGTCCGAGAACGACAGGTGATTGCTCGCGATGATCGCGGGACCCTCGGTCGGGATGTTGTTCAACCCCTCAACCCATGGCCGCCACAGCAGCCGGAGCCACGGTCCAATGAGGACGTGCTTCATGATCAGGTAGAACACCGGCGTCGCCTCCTGAGGGGACCCTACCCCGCCGGCTGATGTGGGACGATCGACGCACCCTCTCCCCACCGTCGATGGAGTGACCATGCCCCTGCTGCCCGGAGCTGAGCCCTACGCGCATGACGGCGGATCCATCGGAGCCCTCCTCGTGCACGGCTTCACCGGATCGCCGAAGTCGATGGTGCCCTGGGGACTTCACCTCGCCAAGGAGGGCTTCAGCGTGCGGGTGCCGCGGCTTCCCGGTCACGGGACCCGGTGGCAGGACATGAACATCACGTCATGGGAGGACTGGTACGCCGAAGCCGAGCGGTCCTTCCTCGAGCTTCGTCACCGCTGCGATGCGGTCGTCGTCATGGGCCTGTCGATGGGCGGCAGCCTGAGCCTGCGCCTGGCGGAGCAGCACGGTGACGCGATTGCGGGGCTGGTCCTGGTGAATCCGGC
Source organism: uncultured Actinomycetes bacterium (assembly GCA_964559285.1). Taxonomy (GTDB): domain Bacteria; phylum Actinomycetota; class Actinomycetes; order S36-B12; family S36-B12; genus CAZLHZ01. The sequence goes on from CAZLHZ010000002.1 coordinate 2,410, forward strand.
TGTTCACTCCGAGCGACCGGATCGGTTTGCCCTGCCGCTCATCCACCGGCTCATTCCGTCGTTCCCCGGCATCTCCAACGACATCAAGAAGCCCGGTCAGGATGAGGGGGCCTATGACCGGCTCCCCCTGCGAGCGGCGTACTCGCTGACCCAGCTGTGGTCAGCGATCAAGCAGGACATCGCTGCCGTTGACCAACCCCTCCTGCTGTTCCGCAGCGCGGTGGACCACGTGGTCGAGGCGTCCAATTCGGCATGGATCCTCAGTCACGTGAGCAGCCGGGATACCGCCGAGGTCGTCCTCGAGGACTCGTACCACGTCGCGACATTGGACAACGATGCTGAGACGATCATGCGCATGAGCGTGGACTTCACTCGGAGAGTGACCTCTCGATGATCGCGCGCCGGATTCCGCGATGACGGTGCGTCACGGTGAGGGGCGGCGCTGGTTTCAGCCCCTAGCGGATGTCGATCCTCCCCTCGCCGAGCACGCACTGGCCCTCCTTGAGGATGCGGGCATCGCCGCCTATGCCGAGCCTCTCGCCGGCGACCCCGGCCCCTATCGCGACATTCGCCCACCCGACCGGCCGCTCACCCGGCTTTTCGTCGAGAGCAGCAGCATCGGCCCGGCACGCGAGATCCTCAGGTCGGCGTTCCCGCCGATCCGAGCAGAGTTCCTCGCGGATGCTGCCGCACGGGTCGACCGTGAGGCCGCCGACCGATCACGCCAGGACGCGCTCGACGCCGCGTGGGCGGACATCGTCGCCGGCTACGGGCCGCGGCCGGAGGTGGCGGAAGCCGCGGATGCCGCGGATGACGAGGGGGATGCACCACTGTCTGCCCGTCTCATCCGATCGTCCACGGGGGACGACGAGTCGCTGCTCGACGATCATGTGCCGGCGAGCGAGAGGTTCGAACCGCCGGTCCCGCCGCCACTTCCTCGGCCAGCGGATCGAGTCGCGCGCTTCGCCTGGGCTGGAGCTCTGGGCGGACCCGTCGCCCTGGTCGCCGGATGGGCGTTCGGACTGGGGTCGGTGGTCTCTGGGGTCGGCCTTCTTGCCTTCATTGCCGGTTTCGCGACCCTCGTCGCTCGGATGAAGGACCGGCGCGATGACGAATGGGACGACGGTGCCGTCGTCTGAGCCTGAGGTGCCGCGACCGCCGGGGGACTAGCGGGCCGGAATGGACTCGCGATCGCGCGCGAGATCCGCGGCTCCCGCGACTCCCGCGAGATTGCCGAGTTCGGCGACCCGGATCTCCGTCGCCCCGACGTAGGTGCTGCTCACGGACGATGATGCGAACGCCCTGCGGGCGCTGGCCAGCAGAAGGTCACCCGCCTCGCTCACTCCACCACCGATGACAAAGGCCCTCGGGTCGAGCAGGGCGGCGAGGTCGGCCAAGCCAGCCCCCAGCCAGGTGCCAATGCGCTCGAACGCGGCAAGGGCGACAACGTCACCTCGGGTTGCGGCGTCGGTGATGTGGGCGCCTCCGATGCCCGCCGGCGTGCCATCCCCGAGCGTCAACAGGATGGCCGCGTCCTCCGGTCGCTCGGCGGCCAGCCGCCGCGCCTCGCGAACCAGGGCGGTGCCGCTGCAGTACTGCTCCCAGCACCCGGACTTGCCGCAGGGGCAGGGCCGGCCCTCGGGCTTGACGACCATGTGCCCGATCTCCGCGGCGACGCCGTGCACCCCGCGGCGAAGGCGGCCATCGAGGATGAGCCCGCCGCCCAGCCCGGTGCCGACGGTCACCGCGACGAGCTCGGCCAGTCCCACGCCGGCACCGAAGCGGAACTCCCCCCAGGCAGCGGCATTGGCGTCGTTCTCGACCACCGTCGGCAGGCCGCAGCGCATCTCCACCTGGCTCGCGAGAGCCTGCCGGCGCCAGCCGAGATTGGGCGCCATGAGGACGATGCTGCGGGTGGCGTCGACGAGGCCGGCCACGCCGACCCCGACGGCTTCCGCCGGATGCAGGGACAGCAGGTCCTGAACGAGATCGCCCACCGCCCAGACCACGTCCTCGGGTGTCGTCCGAGGGGTGGGGACTCGGGTCGGGGACAGGATCTCGCCGTCCTCGGTGACCGCCGCGGCCAGGATCTTTGTCCCGCCAACGTCCACTCCGATGGTGATCGTCATCCGATCAGCCCGGTGACTCGACGCGCTGCTTCAGGCCCTTGAGTGCGGTGTCGATGATGACCTTCTCGGCCTTGCGCTTGAGATGGCCGATCATCGGGATCCTCAGGTCCACGGAGAGGCGATATTGCACGCTCGTGCCGCCAGCGGCGGGAGTCAGGTCGTAGGAGCCGTCCATGGAGCGCAGCATGTCGCCGCGCACGAGAGACCAGTGAACCGAGTGATCGCCTTCCCACGTGTAGTCGAGCTCGTAGGTGTCACGCACGACCCCGGACAACTGGAAGCGGGCGCGGGCGGGCCGACCGTCCTCCCCCGTGGTCAGGACCTCCACGGCGCTGATCCCGTCGCTCCACTGCGGGTAGGCCGCCAGGTCGGCAATTTGCGCATCACTGAGTTTGCCGTTGTAGGACGGCATCTGCCCAA
>CAZLHZ010000002.1:4968-13801 GCA_964559285.1 uncultured Actinomycetes bacterium
CGCATCGGCATCGACCGCCGCTCGCCGCTCGCCACGCGGCTCGACTCGGTGCGCTCGGCCATGCGCGCAGGCTACTCCTCGCCAACCCGCGTGCGGCCCGGGCGTCGATCCCCTTCCAGTCGCCGCTTCAACTCCCAGACGTGCTGCTTCCAGTGTGTGGCACGCTGGTGCCGGACCCGGCTGATGCCGTGCCCTCGGGTCCCCGCGGCGAGGTCGGCCCGCAGGTAGTAGTGGAGCAGCACACCGTCGAGCACCGGCTCCAGCCAGATCTCACTGGAGCCCACGAGGGCTCCCGCAACGGACCAGCGAAGGCCGTGGACCCCCCGGTCCATGAACACGGCCAGACGCAGATCCGGCCACCATCGGGCCCACTGCTCCGGTCGAGCCACCTCGGCCGCGACGCGTGCCGGGGCCGCGACGAGAAATGTCTCGTCACTGAGGTCGAGCACAGGCATGGCGACAGAATGCCAGCCGGGGGTGAGACCTGCGGGCGCAGCGCCTATTCCGCGATCAGATGCGGATTCACCCCAACCGGCGATAGCGTGCGGATGGCGGGCTCGCGCCCTGCGGACTGCTCTCGTGCCGAGGAGGATCCATGAAGAAGTATTACAGCGTCCCTGCGATCGTGCCGATGCGGACGTCCGGAAGCCTTGCCGACCACGTCGTCGTGAACGCCGCCGAGGCGCCCAACGCCCCTGTCATCTCCCTTCCCCGAGGCGGCGCCTGGGTCACCATGACGGCCGCGGAGTTTCATGCCGAGGTGCGCGCCGTGGCCAAGGGCCTCATGGCGGCCGGTGTCGAGCCGGGTCAGCGCGTTGGCATCATGTCGCGCACCCGCTACGAGTGGACCCTCGTGGACTATGCCCTGTGCTACGCGGGAGCCGTGAGCGTGCCGATCTACGAGACCTCGTCGGCGGAGCAGGTCGAGTGGATCCTCAGCGATTCGCAGGCCGTCGCGCTCTTCGTCGAAGGAGCCAAGACGCGGGCCGTCTTCAATGAGGTGTCCGGGCGACTCCCCGGTGTCTCTCATGTGTGGGGCTTTGATGATGGAGACCTCGCGGCCGTCAAGGTTGGCGGCGCTGCCATCGCTGATGCCGATCTGGATCGACGCCGAACCGCTGTGACACCTGCGGATCTGGCCACGATCATCTACACGTCAGGCACCACCGGTCGGCCCAAGGGGTGCATGCTCACCCACGGGAACTTCATGTTCGAGGTGGACAACGTCGTGGAGGGTATGCCTGATGTCTTCCTCGCCCCCAACTCCTCAACCCTGCTCTTCCTGCCCGTGGCCCACGTCTTCGGCAGGGCGATCCAGTACGGCTGCATGCGCGCACGGACCACACTCGGCCACTCACCCGACATCAAGAACCTCCTCGCTGACCTGCAGGGCTTCCACCCCACATTCCTGCTCGCTGTGCCACGTGTCTTCGAGAAGGTGTTCAACAGCGCTCAGCAGAAGGCGGCCCATGAGGGCAAGGGCAAGATCTTCGATGCTGCCGCCAGCACAGCTGAGCGCTACAGCCGCGCGCTTGACTCCGGCACCGTGGGGCTCGGGCTCAAGGCCAAGCACGCCCTCTTCGACCGCCTCGTCTACTCCAAGCTCCGTGCTGCCATGGGTGGTTCGGTGCGGTGGGCCATCTCCGGCGGCGCGCCACTCGGTGAGCGTCTCGGCCACTTCTTCCGCGGCATCGGGGTCACGATCCTCGAGGGTTACGGCCTGACGGAGACGAGTGCCGCCACCACCGTCAACCGGCCGAGTGCCCTTCGGATCGGCAGCGTGGGACAGCCTTTCCCCGGCGCGGCAGTGAAGGTGGCGGACGACGGCGAGCTCATGCTGCGCGGCGGCCAGGTGTTCATCGGCTACTGGAACAACGATGCCGCGACGAAGGAGGCGCTCGAGCCGGACGGGTGGTTCCACTCGGGAGACATCGGCGAGATTGATGATGATGGCTTCGTCCGTATCACCGGTCGCAAGAAGGAACTCCTCGTCACCGCCGGAGGCAAGAATGTCGCGCCCGCGGTTCTGGAGGACCGACTTCGGGCGCACTGGCTGGTCAGCCAGTGCATGGTCGTGGGTGACGCCAAGCCGTTCATTGCCGCGCTGGTGACGATCGACCCTGAGTCCTTCCCCGCATGGTGCCGGCAGGCAGGAAAGCCCGAAGGCTCCACCATCGCGGGACTTGCCAACGACCCCGATCTGCGCGCGACCATCCAGTCCGCAGTCGACGATGCCAACCGCGCCGTCTCGGCGGCCGAGGCCATCAAGAAGTTCGCCATCCTCGACGTCGATTGGACGGAGGAAGGTGGCCAGCTCACCCCGTCGCTCAAACTCAAGCGGGGTGTCGTGATGAACGAGTTCGCTGACGCCGTCGCCGCGCTGTACAACTAGCGGGTGCTCCTCGCCCTGACCCGAGCGACCCGACCGGACGCTTGGCTGGGTCAGGTGTCCGTGCGGGCGGCGGCCCTGCTGGGCGGGGTTGTGGCCGCCGTTCTCGCTGAACGCACGACGGCCGCGTTTGCCCAAGTCGGGGTGCTCCTCATCGTTGCGCTCATCGCGAGTGCTCCCACGGTCGATCAGCGCACCCGGTGGACCGTCCACCTCGCAGAGGCTGCCGCCGTCGGTTTCGTCGTCGTCGCGGCGGGGGGCGATCCGGGCCCGGCACTTCCCTATCTCCTCGTGCCGCCGGTCGTCACGGCACTGGAGTTCGGTGCCACCGGGGCCCTGCTCGCGACCGCCGTCACCGGGTTGGTGACCCTGGCCGGTGGAGTGGCGACCAGTTCCGGCGTACCCCATCTCGAAGCGCTCCTGTGGGTGTGTGCCGGGTTGGCCCTCGGGGTCGTTGCCGCGTGGTGGCGGGTGCGTGCACGCCGGCGCTCGCCGCGGTCCTACTACATCGCCGCCAATCGACTGCTCACCGAACTCCGGGACATCACGCGCCAACTGCCGGGCGGCCTCGATGAGGTGAGCATGGCGGCGACGACACTGGCCGATCTGCGCGCGATCATCCCGTTCGATCGCGCAGCACTCTTCGCCCGCCTCGATTCCGGAGCCCTGGTCTGCCTCGCGCAGGCCGGTGACACCGCGCGATCCGAGGATGGCCCGTGGCTGCCCGCACTGGATGAGGAACCATGGGCGAAGGCGTGGCGCACCGGGCGCCCGGCGCAGCGCGAAGGCACGCGTGGACAGTCGATCGGGGGCGCCAGCGCCCTGCTTCCCCTCCAGATCGGCGATCGCACGACGGGGCTCATCGCCCTGGAGCGCAAGTCGGGCATGTGGACATCGAGCGAACTCACCCGCACACGGGATGACACGGAGGATGCCAGCCTCAGACTGCAGACCGGGCGCCTGTTCAGCGAGGTCCGTGCCTTTGCCACGGTCGAGGAGCGGCGGCGGCTGGCGCGGGAGATCCACGACGGCATCGCTCAGGAGGTGGCGGGGCTTGGCTTCGTGGTCGACGACCTCATCTCCCGCTCGGATGCACGCACCCGCCCCGACCTCGTCGCTCTGCGTGAGCAGTTGAGTCGACTTGTCTCCGACCTTCGGCTGTCCATCTTCGACCTGCGCAGCGATGTCGAGCACGACACGGGACTCGGTGCGGCCCTATCGAGCTATGCCCGCACAGTCGGAACCGACTCGGGACTCACCGTCCACCTGGTGCTCGATGAGTCCACGGCCCGTTTCCCTGCGGAGGTGGAGTCCGAGCTCCTGCGCATCGCACAGGAGGCGATCACGAACACTCGACGGCACGCGTCCGCCCGAAACCTGTGGCTCACCTGCCGAGTGGCGCCCCCGGCTGCATTCCTGCGAATCGCCGATGACGGCACCGGAATGGGAACTCCCCGACGGGACAGCTACGGACTTGAGATCATGCGCGAGCGTGCCCTGCGCATCGGTGCCGAACTCACCATCCGACCGCGGTTTGGTGGTGGGACGGTGGTCGAGGCAAGCATCGGACCGCGTGATGGCGAGATCGCGCTGCGTGGATCGGATGATCCGACATGAACTTCCCGAAGGAGGATGACCTGAGGTGATGCCCTTTCGCGTCCTCCTCGTCGACGACCATGAACTCATCCGCCAAGGCCTGCGCCGGGCCTTTGAGCGCGGGGGCGACTTTGATGTCGTGGGCGAGGCCGGATCATGTGCGGCGGCACGGTCGATGATCGCGACGACCGAACTCGATGTGGTCGTCCTCGATGTGCGACTCCCCGATGGCAGCGGGCTCGATGTGGCACGCGCGGCGCGCGCGGAACGCCCGAGTCTCGGCATCGTCATCCTCACGATGTACGCCGGCGACGAGCAGCTCTTTGATGCGCTCGACTCCGGCGCCAGTGCGTTCGTTCCCAAGGACCTGCCCGCGGATGACATTGTCGCTGCGGCCCGTCATGCCGCAGTGGCACCGCGCTCATTCGCGGCGCCCGACCTCGCAGAGGCGATGAAGCGTCGACTCTCCCCCTCGGGTCCCCAGTTGTCACCTCGCGAGGCCGAGGTGCTCAAGCTCGTAGCCGACGGCCTCGGCGTCGCTGCGATCTCTCGCCAGCTCTTCGTCAGCGAGTCGACCACGAAGACCCACATCTCGAAGATCTACGAGAAGCTCGGGGCGGCGAATCGGGCACAGGCGATCATGAGTGCATTGCGCCTCGGGCTCATCGAGCAGCCGGGACCCGAGTCGCGTTCCTAGTCCTCGACGGCCAGCGGCGGGGGGCTTGGCAGTCCGTGACTGACGGCCCACGCGCGTGCGAATGCCATGCGCATGGGTGCCGTCGGGTGGGTGAAGAGCAGTCGATAGCGCCACGGCTGCGGAGTGAGCGAGGATCGATTGGATAGGGCCAACTGTCGCATCATGGCAATGAAGGCCGCGGGATCCCCCGTGAGGTCGAGAGCGGCCAGGTCGGCGCGCGCCTCAACTCGTCTGCTGATCGCGGCCTGACCCGGACCACTGATGAGCGCCAGAACCGTGGCGACACCGAATACGAGCGGGAGCAGGCGTGGATCGGCCGTCGGCACCGCCGCGAATGCGCCCGCAGGGGCGACCACCATGAGGACAACAGCCAACGTCACCACACCGGCGGCTGCCGCCACCGCCGCGATGACGACTGATCGCAGAACATCGCGCTCCCTCGCGTGGCCGAGTTCATGCGCCACCACGGAGTCAACCTCGGGGCTCATTGACAGACCGTCGAAGATCACGATCCGACGCGTGGGACCGAATCCTGACACGTAGGCATTGAGAGCCGTCGACCGGCGACTGGCATCGGCCACGAGCACATCCCGCACCTGCACCCCGGCACGCCGCGCCAGATCCATCATCCGGTCGCGGACGGGACCTTCGGGCACCTTCGTGAAGCGAAGGAAGAGGGGCTCCACCACGACCGGTGCGATGAATGCCAGGACGACAACCGCACCCGCCGCTGCGATGGCTGCAGGAATCCACCATGTCACGGGCCACACGCGCATCAGGGCGACCAGTCCGCACATCCCACCGCAGGTGACGACCGCGCCCATGGCGAAAGAGCGCAGCCGGTCGGCGGTCCACCCACCCCATCCCTGAGTGAGCAGTCCGGCCGCGCGCCGGATCTGGGCCACCCGCAGCTCCCACGGCAGGGTCACCACCCGCAGGATGACCAGCAGCACCAGCGAGCCGAGGAGCGTCGTGACCCACCAGGTCTGCGCTGTGAGGCGTCCCACGGCATCGATGAGATCGGCTCCGATCGGTGTCACGGCAAGGACGATGCAGGCTCCCGTGGAGACGAGAAGACTGGCCATCGTCGGCGGCACGATCGCCCGCTGGAAGAGCGCGAGGGACTCCCGCTCCTGCCGGGTGAAGTCCAGTGCGGCCTCAGCACCGGCACCTGCTGCATCATCGGTCAGGCGCAATCGCCGCGGAGTCGTTGCGGCCACGACGGCAGCCAGCAGGACCAGCAGTCCGGCCAGCGTGATCAGGGCGGGCGCACTCCACATCATGACCTCAGCCTCGCGCACACATCGTCACCGCTCACCCTTCGGGGGCCGAACGAGCCGCAGGGGTGGCACCAGCCCCACCTCAGCGAGGGCCGCCATCGCCTGTGCCTCAGGATCTCCCAGCGTGAGCGTGGACCGCTCCGGAGGTGGCCCGATGAGAAACGAGATGACGCAGTCATCGCAGCTGATGTCCCGCATCTCACACGTGTCACAGTCGATGATGAGACTCGGCTTCAACTCTGCGATGGGTTGTTGATCACGTGCCCGGGGATCAACCGCGAGCGGGTCGACCCTGCGTGATGCGGACTCTCGTGATCCAGCCATGGCGCCTCCAGTCGTCAGGCAGCGGGGGAAGGCTGCTCGTGAGGTGACGCTAGGCAGGGGGTCCGACATCCGCACTGACAGAATGCCAGCGGACCCATCGACACCTGGAGGAACGATGTCTGAGACCGGACTGCCCGATGCCGGACACCGCTGGCGGTGCGCCCACTGCGGGAACCTCACCAGGTTCGATGTCGTCCGGTCCCGGCGTACCCGCGAGTTCTGGCACGCCGATCTCTCCGGTTCCAGTGCCATCGAGGAGGAGGTCCTGCTGGAGGAGACGGTGGAGTCGGTCACCTGCCGGTGGTGCTCCTCCAGCGCGCACGTCGAGGTCATCGCACGTCCCTAGAAAGCATCCCGAGTGTCGTGCCGCCCGATGTCGGAGGGGCGGCATAACGTCGCCGCGTGACCGCCGCCCAGCAGCTGAGCCTTGATGATCTCGGGACACCGCTGTCACAGGTGACCTTCGTCGTGGTCGATCTGGAAACCACCGGCGGATCGCCCGAGGATGCAGGGATCACGGAGATCGGTGCGGTGCGCGTCACCGGTGGCAGCATCGATGGCGAGTTCCAGACCCTGGTGAATCCGGGACGGTCCATCCCCGCGTTCATCTGCGCCCTGACCGGCATCACCGACTCCATGGTGGCGGATGCTCCCCGACTGTCAGCCGCTCTCCCCGCCTTCCTCGAGTTCGCCCGCGGCAGCGTGCTCGTGGCTCACAACGCGCCCTATGACATCGGATTCCTCAAGGGTGCCTGTGCTGCGATGCAGACACCGTGGCCCCCATTCCCGGTCATCGACACCGTTCGCCTGGCCCGAACCGTGCTGCACCGCGAGGAAGTGCGCAATGTCAAGCTCGCCACCCTGGCGGCCGCCCTCGGGGCAACCACCCAGCCCTCGCACCGCGCGCTCGATGATGCACGCGCGACCGTGGATGTGCTTCACGCACTGCTGGAACGTGCCGGGTCACTGGGAGTGCACACCCTCGACGATCTGACGACGCACCTGTCACGCGTGACCCCCGTGCAGCGGCGCAAGCGCTCACTCGCAGATGGACTGCCGGATGCTCCGGGCGTCTACGTCTTCGAGGACGCCCAGGGGCGCGCACTCTACGTCGGCACCTCACGCTCCCTGCGCACGCGGGTCCGCAGCTACTTCACCGCCTCGGAGACTCGTGCGCGGATGACACAGATGATCGCCCTCGCGACGCGCGTCGTCCCCATCGTGTGCGCGACGCGATTGGAGGCGCAGGTCCGCGAGACCCGCCTCATCGCCGAGCGGCAACCACCGTTCAATCGACGCTCCCGCCATCCCGAACGGGCGACGTGGCTGTCCCTGACCGCGGATGCGTTCCCCCGGCTGACCACCGTCCGCCAGGTGCGTTCGGGGCGCGACGATGATTCGGGTCCGACGTACATCGGGCCGTTCGCCAGCACCCGCGCCGCCCAGCGCGCGTCCGAAGCGCTTCTGGAAGCAGTGCACCTGCGAACCTGCACGCAGCGCCTGTCGACGCGTCGCGCGGACCCGAGCGCAGGCTGCCTCCTTGCCGAGATGGAGCGCTGCCTCGCGCCGTGCCGCGACCTCAGTGTGGTCACGGACTACCTCGCCCGGGCCGACCGGGCGCGAATGGCGCTGACGACCGACGTGAGCGAGGTGGTGCAGGCGGTCGAGGCTCGCATCGCCGGGCTGGTCGTCGCGGAGCGATTTGAGGAAGCCGCCGACTGGCGCGATCGTCTCCACGAATTCGTCTCGGGCGTTCACCGCGCCCGGCAGATGGATCTTCTGTCGCGTACGCCGCACCTGGTCGCCGCGCGACTGGAAGCCGACCGCAGTTGGGAGATCCATGTCGTGCGCCACGGCCGCTTGGCCGCCTCCGGTCGCTGTCGCCCGGGCGATGCCCCCGGACCCCGGGTCGAATCCCTCGTCGCCATGGCCGAGGACGTCCCCGTGCCCACCCCGCCGGAGCCAGCCGGACTGCTGGAGGAAGCGCGGCTCATCCAGGCCTGGCTCGACTCTCCCGGGGTGCGCCTCGTGCACGCGCCAGCCCTCGCCCTGCCGATGAATGCGGGGGGACGTCAGGCCCATCTGCTGGATCAGGTTCGGCTCGAGGCCTCCACCCGCGGACAGCTACTCCGCGACGCCCGCCGCTGAGCGGCTGGCTCGGATCCAGCGATCGAGGGTGAGCCGAGCGGCCCCCGAGTCGAGTGCGTCGTCGGCTGTGTCCAGGGCGCGCTGGATGCGGGGCAGCAGGGGTTGCCCGGTTCCGCCGTACCGCTCCTCCCCCAGAGCCGCGTCATAGGCCACGAGCGCAGCCGCCGCGTTGGCCACCACGGTTGCCCGGATGACGGCGAACCGTCCCGCCCGATCGCCGGCGAGCAGTCGGTGGACCACGTCGGCGTTGGCGCCTGGATCGCCTCCGCGGAGGCTGTCTGCGGGGGCGGGGCCGATCCCCAGGTCCACCGGGGTGACGGTCTCCTGTCGGACCCCCGCGTGCGGATCCGTCCCATCCCACAGCCGAGTGGGTGCGAACGGGCTGATCTCATCAAGGCC
>CAZLHZ010000002.1:13811-27060 GCA_964559285.1 uncultured Actinomycetes bacterium
ATGGCACGGCAGCCCCGATCCGCGAGAACCTCGGCCATGACCGGCGCCAGTCGCTCGAGGGCGCACCCGATGAGACTGGCCGCGGGTTGGGCCGGATTGGCCAGCGGCCCGAGGATGTTGAAAACCGTGGGAATCCCCATATCGCGGCGTGGCGCCGCCGCGTGGCGGAGGGACGGGTGGAATGCGGGTGCGAAGCAGAAGGCGATCCCGGCCTGCTCCACGCAGGTGTCGATGCCCGCGACGCCCACGTCAAGGACGAGGCCGAGCTCCTCAAGGACGTCCGCAGTTCCCGAGCGGGAACTGGCCGCTCGATTGCCGTGCTTGACGACGGTGGCACCGGCGGCCGCGGCGACCAGCGCCGCCATTGTCGAGATGTTGACCGTGTGGGCCTGGTCGCCTCCGGTTCCGACCACGTCGAGGCAGGTCCGTCCCGAGTCGACACGCTGGCAGTGGCTCATGAGCACATCGACGAGGGCGCGGACCTCGCTCGCGGTCTCGCCCTTGGCGCGCAGTGCCACGGCGAACGCCGCCACCTGCGCCGGGGTGGCCAGTCCGGACATCACCTGCTCCATCGCCCACGTGGCGTCCGGGGAGCGCAGGTCCGCTCCCGCCAGGAGCGACCCGAGCACCACCGGCCACGAGGTCGACTCCGTCACGGTGATCGGCTGTCAGGCGAGGGCGGGATTGGCGGTCCGCGACCGCAGCAGCCCAACCGAGACCTCCGCGAGCGCGACCGGGTCCAGGGGATGGGGCAGGCTGGCATCCGCTCGCGACCAGGTGGCCAGCCACCCGTCCTCCGGTCGACCCGTCAGCACGAGCACCGGCGGACAGCGGAAGATCTCGTCCTTGACCTGCCGGCACAGTCCCATGCCGCCGGAGGGCACCGCCTCGCCGTCAAAAATGGCCGAATCCACGCCGCCGGCATCCATCCGGGACAGAACCGCCGCCTGGGTCGCGCACTCGGCGTAGGCAATGTCGGGGAGGTCGGCCGCTGGCCGCACCCCCAGCATGGCCATCACATGCGCCCGCACCGTCCGGTCGTCGCTGTAGACAAGCACGGTCAGCGGGCGGCGGCCAGCAGAATCAGACCCGGTCATGGGGGCATGCTACAAGTCGAGGACCTTATGCCGTCACCTCGCCGCGTGACGAGTGACACCCCGGGGTACCCACCTCCGAGCGCCCGCGGTCTGCCACACTGACGCCTGTGGCGACGGCTTCGACTCAGGTTCCGACGACGTTCCAGCACGCTCCTGCCAACCGGCCCAACATGGTCTCGGTCGGCACGATCGTGTGGCTGTCGAGCGAACTCATGTTCTTCGCGGCTCTGTTCGCGATGTACTTCACCCTGCGCGCGATCAACCCGCAGCTGTGGGCTGAGGAGACGCAGATCCTCAACATCCCGTTCGCGAGCGTGAACACCACGGTTCTGGTGCTGTCCTCAGTGACGTGCCAGCTCGGCGTCTTCGCTGCCGAGCGCGGCGACGTCCGGGGGCTCCGGCGATGGTTCGTCATCACGTTCTTCATGGGCGCCTTTTTCATCGGCGGTCAGGTCCTCGAATACACAGAGCTGGTTCGCGAGGGGCTGACACTGTCGTCGAACGCCTACGGATCGGTCTTCTACCTCACGACAGGCTTCCACGGCCTACACGTCACCGGCGGACTGATCGCCTTCCTCTTCGTGCTGGCGACGACATATGTCACCAAGCGCTTCACCCATGAACAAGCCACACGCGCCATCGTGGTGTCCTACTACTGGCACTTCGTCGACGTCGTGTGGATCGCCCTGTTCTTCATGATCTACATCCTTCGATGACCGCCGAGCCCACGACCCCCGCCTGACGACCCCCGAGAGGAGCCAGTCGCACCGTGAGGAGCATCGTCGCCAACCGGCGCCACCCCATCATCGGTCTCGCCCTGTTGATCCTGGCGCTCATAGGAGTGGGCAGCGCCTACTCCGTTGCCTCGTCGGTCGGCAGCGCTGATGCGTCCACCGCGGCTGACAGCCAGACCCAGGTCGAAGAGGGTCGCCGCCTCTTTCTCGAGGGCTGCTCCTCCTGCCACGGACTGAACGCCGAGGGCACGTCGAATGGACCGACGCTCATCGGCGCCGGTGCGGCTTCCGTGCACTTCCAGGTGTCGACCGGACGGATGCCCCTGGCCCAGCCTGGTGCTCAGGCACAGGCAAAGCCGCCCATCTATGACGCGGACCAGACCGCCAAGATGGCTGCTTACGTCGCCTCACTGGGTCCCGGCCCGGCGATCCCGACTGCTGAGGATCTTGACTACGAGGGCGCGGACCTGGCCCTCGGTGGGCTGCTTTACCGCACGAACTGCGCCCAGTGCCACCAGGCGGCCGGGGCCGGTGGTGCGCTGACCCAGGGCAAGTACGCCCCGAGCCTTATGGACGCAACGCCTCAGGAGATCTACGAGGCCATGCTCACCGGGCCGCAGAACATGCCCGTGTTCTCTGACGGCACGCTGCCTCCGGAGAGCAAGAAGGCGATCATCAAGTACATCGCCGACATGCAGGAGGCGCCGAGCCCCGGTGGCCTCTCCCTCGGGAAGCTCGGCCCCGTCCCTGAGGGCGTCTTCCTGTTCACCGCTGGTCTCGGCGCTCTCATTGCCGCCGCTATCTGGATCGGAATCAAGGCACGATGAGCGAGATTCAGTCACCTTCCCACTCGACCGAGGTCGTCCCATCGGGTCGGGGTCTTCCGCACGCTGATGTCGAGCACACGCCGCGACAAACAGACATCGACCCCAAGGCAGCCCGTCGCGCTGAGCGTCAGGTGGCTGCGATGTTCGGCCTGTCCGCCCTGTGCGTCATCCTCTTCGTGGCGGCCTACTCGCTGATCCCGCCCGCTTTCGACGTCTACATCCCACTGTTCGGGGTGGTGAGTGCGATGAACATCGCGCTCGGACTCACGTTCGGTCTGGCAATTTTCCTCATTGGTGCCGGAGCGATCCAGTGGGCGAAGAAACTCATGCCTGATGTCGAGGTCGTCCAAGAGCGCCACGAATTGGTGTCCGATCCAGATTCCACCGACGCTGCCGCGGATGAGTACGCCCGCGGCAAGGAGGAATCAGGTTTCGCCCGATTCAAGCTCGTGCGCCGCACGTTGATCGGTGCGATGGTGCTGTTCCCGATCCCACTGGTCGTCCTCCTGAAGGATCTCTGGCTCCAGCCTCCGGGCAATCCGAGCCCCGCCCAGCTCCTCAGCACCACCATGTGGGCTGACGGTGTCCCCATTGTCAATGGTGTGACCTTCGAGAAGATCCGTCCGGGTGACCTTCCTGTGGGTGGTCTCATCTCCTGTCTTCCGGAAGGCCTGAAGGAGGTTGAGGAGGAGCAGCACAACCTCAACGAGCGGGGCAAGTCCGCCATCATTCTCGTGCGGATGACCCCCGAGGAGATTCGATCCCAGCAGGGATCGGGTTGGGATTACCAGGGCATCGTGGCCTACTCGAAGATCTGCACCCATGTGGGGTGCCCGATTGCTCTCTACGAGCATCGGACGCATCACCTTCTGTGCCCGTGCCACCAGTCGACGTTTGACCTCGCCGACTCCGGCGCGGTCATTTTCGGACCCGCCGCTCGGCGCATGCCGCAGTTGCCGATCGGCGTGAATGAGGAAGGCTATCTCGTGGCGAAGGGAACCTTCGCTCAGCCGGTCGGACCGAGTTTCTGGGAGCGTTCCGCATGAGCAGCAGCACCGTCGAACGCGTTGGAGGTGGCGTCGCCACCTACGTTGACCAGCGTGTCGGTTCCAACAAGTGGCTGAGCCGCAACCTCAACAAGGTGTTCCCCGACCACTGGTCGTTCATGCTCGGAGAGATCGCGCTCTACAGCTTCATCGTCATCCTGCTCACAGGGACCTACCTCACCCTGTTCTACAAGCCGTCCATGGTCGAGGTGATCTACGACGGCTCCTACATGCCGCTGCGTGGCGTGAAGATGTCGGAGGCCTACGCCAGTTCCCTTGATATCTCCTTCGACGTCCGCGGCGGCCTGCTCGTTCGACAGATGCACCACTGGGCTGCTCTGATCTTCGTGGCCGCGATCTCAGTCCACCTCCTGCGCGTCTTCTTCACCGGTGCGTTGCGCAAGCCTCGTGAGTTCAACTGGATCATCGGCGTCGTTCTGCTCACCCTTGCTCTCGGCGCCGGCTTCTCCGGCTACTCACTCCCTGACGATCTTCTGTCCGGGACTGGCCTGCAGATCGCCCGTGGCATTGTTCAGGCCATCCCACTCGTAGGCACCTGGGGGGCGTTCCTCCTCTTCGGCGGCGAGTTCCCGGGCACCGACTTCATCTCAAGGCTCTACGCCATCCACATCCTGCTCATCCCGGGCATCATTCTGGCGCTCGTGTCCGTCCACCTCATCCTGGTGTGGGCTCAGAAGCACACCCAGTTCCCTGGTCCCGGGCGCACCAATAGCAACGTGGTGGGCTTCCCCCTCCTTCCGGTCTACATGGCCAAGGCTGGTGGCTTCTTCTTCATCGTTTTCGGCGTCATTGCCCTCATCGGTGGTCTCATCTCGATCAACCCGATCTGGGTGTTCGGCCCATACACGCCCGATCAAGTATCAGCGGGCTCCCAGCCCGACTGGTACATCGGCTGGCTTGATGGAGCCCTGCGCATCATGCCTCCACTTGAATCGGTGATTTACGGCTACACCATTTCGTGGAACGTCTTCGTGCCCGCCGTCATCATTCCGGGAATCGTCTTCACCCTTCTCGGGCTCTACCCCTTCCTTGAGAAGTGGGCCACGAAGGACAATCGGGAGCACCACCTGCTGGACCGTCCCCGGAATGCGCCCGTTCGCACCGGAATCGGAGCCATGGCGCTCACCTTCTACTGCCTCTTGTGGATCGGTGGCGGCAACGACATCATCGCCATCACCTTCGACCTATCGATCAATGCGATCACCTGGTTCCTGCGAGTGGCCATCTTCGTCCTCCCACCGCTCGCCTTCGTCATCACCAAGCGGGCATGCCTCGGCCTGCAGCGCAAGGATCGTGAGAAGCTCCTGCACGGTTACGAGAGTGGTCGGATCCTGCGCCTGCCGCATGGCGAGTTCGTCGAGGTTCATGAGCCGCTGTCGGCAAAGGAGCTCGCCGTCATCGAGAGCAAGCGGGAGTCGGATCACACTCCGCTCCCCCGGCCCGATCGCTTCGACGCTCATGGCGTCAGGAACAAGAGATACCGCCTGCAGTTGATCCAGGCCAAGCTCTCAGGCTTCTTCTATGGCGACACGGTTCCGACGCCATCCAGAGCTGAGGTGGAGGCTGGGCAGGCCCATGTGGCCCACGACGCTGCCATTGAGGGTCACCTGCGTGAGTCCGACCAGTTGGAGACCGTGCCCTTCCATGGCGGGGTGCTGCACCACGTGGGCGAAGAAGCGTCCAATGCTGACCAGATCAACAACCGTGGTGGTCACCTCTAGGAGGGTTCCATGGGGTGCGTCGTGGACCACGCGGCCGACCGCAACCCTACACACCACCCGAGTTGGGGCCTTGTACCGGCGTTGACGAGCACTCTTCTGGGTGGCGTCATCGTTTTAGTGCTCATCATCGCAAGCGTGCTGTGGCTGCCCGTCTTGGCGACAATCGTGCTTCTCATCACGGTCGCACTAGCGCTTGCAGTGTCAGGGTTGGCCCAGTGCCTTCTGGGTCACCGGGGTCGGTGCTGGATGCAGCGCACCGTGCGCTGGTGGTTGGGGCCACTCGGATCTCTCATCGACCCCTTTGATGCTGGCTAGGGGCGGTCACGCATCCAGCAGGCAGACCCAGCCCCACTCGCCGTCCGCATCACCCGCCGGGTCGCGACGGAACCGGGCTCTCAGAAGTACGGCCTGACTGGCGACGTTCCCCGGATCGGTTCGTGCCGTCACGGCGCTCAGGCCGCGGGCTGACGCGACCTCGATGAGCAGGCGCACTGACTCGGTTGCCAATCCGCGACCACGGGCACTCTCCGCCAGTCCGTAGCCGATCTCCACAGATCCATCGGAAGGGGCACCCTTGAATCCGATTCCTCCGACAACCAGACCGTCACCACGATCCACGATCTGAAGAGGCCCCCACGGCTCATCAACGTGCAGCGTACGACCCTCTCGCAGGGCCGCCATCAGCACGTCGCCATCCGTGGGGTAATCATCAGCCCACAACCGACCACGGCGATCACTCATCGCCACGGCGCGGTACTCCGCACTATCCGGACATAGCAATTCGACGGAATCGGACAGGCACAGCCTGACGCCGGCCATGACGCGCGACTTCAGTGCGCGAAGCTGCCGCGGTAGTACTCGAAGAGCCATCCGATCAGGCCGATGAGGAGGATTCCCGTGCCCAGGACCACGAGCCAGACCGCGAACACCAGCCCGAGCACCATGACGAAGCAGGCGAATCCGACGACCAGCGGCCACCAGCTGTGCGGGCTGTAGAACCCGTACTCCGGGTCCGCTTCTTCGATCGCCGCGTCGCCCCGATCCTCCGGCCGCGGGTAGACGCGCCGAGCCGTGTAGAGCACATAGAACGCCACGAGGAACGACAAACCGCCGGTGAGGGCAAGTCCGGTGGTACCCACGGGTTCGCCACCGGTGAAGTACCAGTAGGCCGCCGCCGTGAGGACGAAGAAGATGAAGCCGAAGAGGAAAAGACGACCTTCGATTCTCACTTCTGGCCCTCCTGTGCCGCCTTCGTCAAGCCCGCCACATCGATGGATGCCGGTCCGATAGCGCCGGTCATGCCCGATTGCTTCGGCAGGTCCATGGCAGCGATCTCTGGATAGTGCAGGTCGAATGCGGGTCGCTCCGACCGGATCTTGGGAAGGGACACGAAGTTGTGCCGGGGCGGCGGGCACGACGTGGCCCACTCCAGCGAGCTCCCCCCGCCCCACGGGTCGTCCACGGTCACCTTGGGCGCGCTCTTCCACGTCATGAGGACGTTCCAGATGAAGACCAGAGTGGAGGCGCCCAGAACAAACGCTCCGAGGCTGGAGACCGTATTGAGGGTCGTGAACCCGTCGCTCGGCAGGTAGTCACCGTATCGACGCGTCATGCCCTGAACCCCGAGCCAGTGCTGAACGAGGAAGGTGACCTGGAAGCCGATGAACAGCAGCCAGAAGTGCACCTTGCCGAGACGCTCGTTGAGCATGCGGCCGGTGAGCTTGGGCCACCAGTAATAGAGCCCGGCGAACATGAGGAACACGACAGTTCCGAACACCGTGTAGTGGAAGTGAGCCACGACGAAGTAGCTGTCAGAGACGTGGAAGTCCAGCGGAGGGGCTGACAGGATGATGCCGGTCAGACCTCCGAAGAGGAAGGTGACGAGGAAGCCCATGGTCCACAGCATGGGAGTCTCGAAGCTCACTGAGCCCTTCCACATCGTTCCGATCCAGTTGAAGAACTTCACGCCCGTGGGGACGGCAATCAGCATCGTCATGAGTGCGAAGAAGGGCAGGTAGACCGCACCCGTGACGTACATGTGGTGTGCCCACACGGCCACCGAGAGTCCGCCGATGGCCAACGTGGCAAAGATCAGACCCTTGTAGCCGAAGACAGGCTTTCGGGAGAACACCGGGATGATCTCGCTTGCGATACCGAAGAATGGCAGGGCGAGGATGTAGACCTCGGGGTGTCCGAAGAACCAGAACAGGTGCTGCCAGAGGATGGCACCGCCGTTCTCTGCAGCAAAGACAACCGAGCCGAAGGATCGATCGACGAACGAGACAAGCAGGGCCGCCGCGAGGACCGGGAATGCGACGAGCACAAGCACGCTGGTCACGAGGACGGTCCACGTGAAGATGGGCATCCGGAACATCGTCATTCCGGGCGCTCGCATGCAGAAGATCGTCGTGAGGAAGTTGACCGCCCCGAGAATCGTGCCGAGACCGCCGATGGCAAACCCTAGGAGCCACAGGTCGGCACCCACCTCGGGTGAATTCACGACATTCGCCAGGGGCTGGTAGGCGAACCAGCCGAACGCCGCAGCGCCACCGGGGGTGAAGAAGCTGACCATGACCGCCAGGCCGCCGAAGAAGAACAGCCAGTAGCTCAGCATGTTCAGCTTCGGGAAGGCGACATCGGGCGAGCCGATCTGCAGTGGCATCACCGCATTGGCGAAACCGGCGAACAGCGGCGTGGCGAATAGCAGCAGCATGATCGAGCCATGCATGGTGAAGAGCTCGTTGTACTGCTCGAGCGAGACGATGCTCATCCCCGGCTGGGCCAGCTCGGCGCGGATGACCATGGCCATGGCGCCGCCGATGATGAAGTACGTGAACGACGTGATGAGGTAGAGGTTGCCGATGACCTTGTGATCAGTCGACGTCAGCCACTTGACGAGCGTGCGGCCCATCGTGGGGCGCCGCATCGGCACGGTCGACCCCGGCACCTCAGCAGTGACGGTGGGGCGATCATTCAGAAGCGTCATATCAGCGGCTCCCCGGGAATCTGTCCATCGGTGACGACCAGGCTGCTGCTGATCTTCCCCGTCTGACCCTTGTCGCGCAGACTCTGGATCCACGCGTCGTACTCAGCCTGCTCGACGACCTTGACGTTGAACAGCATGAGCGCATGCTGATTTCCGCACAGTTCGGCGCAGCGACCCACGAAGGTTCCCGTGCGTGTCGGCGTCAATTCGAAGGTGTTGTTGCGACCCGGCACCACGTCCATCTTGAAGAGCCAGTCCGGCACCCAGAAGGAGTGGATGACATCGGGCGAGGTGAGCTCGAATCGGATCTTCTGGTTGACCGGAACCACAAGCGTCGCGAGCTCATCCTTCGATCCGTCGTAGGACGTGCCCGTTGAGTACACATCCTCGTCGATGTAGTTGAAGGCCCATGCCCAGCGAAATGCGAGCACATTGACGGTGTGCGCTTGATCGTTCTTGAGCGTCAGGATGTCCGTCTGGTCACGCGCAGTGAAGACGAAAAGACCAAGGATCATGATGAGCGGTGCCACGGTGTAGAGCACCTCAATGGGGATGTTGTAGCGCATCTGGGCCGGGATCTCGTCACGGCCGCGTCGCCGCCGCCGATAGGCGATGGCCGCGAAGATCATCAGGCCCCAGGTGAGAATGCCGACCGCCCAGGCCGCGATCCACGACCCCTCCCAGAGGCCCTTGATGACCTCGCCCTCACGCGACGCAGGGGTCGGCAGGTCAAAGAAGAGCGCCTCGTTGGCAGTGCAACCCGTCAGCGAGACCGCGACAACTCCCGTGGCGATGAGCACGCCCAGTGCGCGCCGTACGCGCGATCGCGGTCTACCTTGCGTCGGACCGAATGTCGGTGTACCCACCTGTGGCCTTTCCTGCTCTTTCGCGCGTGCTCAGGTCGAGCCTGCTGGTCGTGAAGCGCTCCGCGGTGAGCCGACTGCCGACTGACCTCCGGGGCGTCGATCTCCCGCACACTAGCGCACAAATCTGGGTGGGATCAGGAGGGGGCGTAGCGACATAGACCACATCCGACCTACGGTGACGCCATGAATTCCGGCCGGGCGATGCTGGATGCAGCAACGGCTGCTCCACTGCATCCGGCGGCCCGACAGGCGCTCGAGGTGGCACTCGACCGGGCCTGGGCGGACCCGACCCAGGTGCACCATGAGGGGCGAGTGGCTCGTCTGCACCTCGACGCCGCCCGCGAGTCCGTCGCCGCCAGTCTGGGGATCTCACCAGCGGAGATCTTCTTCACCTCAGGCGGCACAGATGCCCTCACCGACGCCGTGTCCGGCGTCCTGCGCGACCGACGCGCGGACGGCGCCACGCTCATCACGAGTGCCGTCGAGCACTCCGCGGTGCTGCGCGTTGCCGATGCGTACGCCGATGCCGGCGGCTCGGTGCGCACGCTCGGGGTCGATCGTCTGGGTCGCATCGCGCTCGACGACCTCCAGGCGGGCCTGTCCTCCGGTGCACCCGTCGCCGCGGTGTGTGTTCAAGCAGGGAATCAGGAGGTCGGCACCCGCCAGCCGATTGAGGAGGTGTCCGACGCCCTCGGGTCGACAGGGATCCCGCTCGTCATGGATGCCAGTCAGGCCCTCGGGCGGATTCCCCTGCCCGCGGGATGGCAGGTGCTCGCGGCCTCGGCCCGCCCCTGGGGTGGCCCACCCGGGGTCGGCATCCTCGCGGTCCGCGCGGGGAGCCGGTGGCGGGCTCGCGGCCAGGTCCACGACCGCGAACGGGGACGCTCCCCGGGCTTCTCGGGGATCCCCTTCGCGGTCGCGGCAGCCGCCGCCCTCGAAGCGGTGGTCGCCGACCGAGCGCGGGATGCCGACGTGAGCACGGCACTCATCGACCGCGCCCGTGCAGCCATCTCAACTTCGATACCCGATGTCGAGATGCTCGGTGACCCCGTGCACCGATTGCCGCACATCCTGGCCTTCAGCTGCCTCTACGCCGACGGTGAGTCGCTCGTGACAGAGCTCGATCGGCGCGGGATCGCCGTGGCCAGCGGGTCCGCGTGCACGTCGGACCAGCAGCGCCCGAGCCATGTCCTCGCGGCCATGGGGGTCCTCACGGGCGGCAATGTGCGGCTGACCCTGCCTCTCGGCTGCCCGACGGAGCATGTCGACCGCTTCCTCGCGGTCCTGCCCGAGGTGGTGGCTCAGGTCCGCTCGGTGGTGCAGGCTGGGGGCTGTGAGCACTGACCCAATCCCCCAGCCGGCCGTCCTCATCGATCAGCGCGGTGCCCGCTGCCCGCTGCCCGTGGTAGCCCTCGCCCAGGCCATCACCAGTCACGGCGCCGGAACCGTCGTCGGGCTGCGCGCTGACGATCCCGCGGCCCATCTCGACGTGCCCGCCTGGTGCCGCATGAAGGAGGCCGAGTTCCTCGGCGAGCTGCCGGACCCCGACGGCGGGAGTGGTGCGATCTACGTCGTCCGCCTTCCCGGTGCTCCCGCGAGTGCCGGGGGCAGCAGCAGTGCCGCCGGGAGCAGTTCGCTCACATAGCGCCGCCGCCCCACCACCTGCGCGCCCATCGTCAGCAGGTGCTCCGTCGCCCATTGGATGTCGAGAACCCGGCCAGCTCTGGCCCCTTCAGCGCCACCGAGCCCGTGGACGAGGCCCACGAGTGCCACCTTGGAGGCGTCCGGCACGAGGTGGAACATCGACTCGCCCGCGAAGAGACCGCCGATCTCCACGCCGTACAACCCACCGACAAGCCGACCCTGCTGCCAGACCTCGACGGAGTGCGCCCACCCGCGTCGATGCAACTCGCCGAACGCCCGCTCGAAGGCCGGGGTGATCCATCCGCGATCACGCTCCACCGCGGCACACCAGTGCATGACCTCGGCGAAGCAGGCATCGAGGGTGATCTCGAATCGGTTCAGAACCTTGCGGAGGGAGCGTCGCACGACGAGGCCGTCCAGGGGCAGGACCGCACGCTCCACGGGCGACCACCAGCCGAGGGGATCGTCATCACTGTCGCCCAATCGCATGGGGAACAGTCCGATGCGGTACGCCGCGAGCAGGGTCCCCGGCTCGAGGTCAGCCCCCACCGCGCAGACGTCGTCGTCCGGATCGCACGTGAGCGGGTTCGGCAGCGACCACGGAGTTGCCGGTGGTTCCCTCGGCACGGTCGACATGCGCTGCCCCGGTGCGGCGTACGGCTCAGGGAAGTCGCAGGTGAGGTGAGATGACGGCGGCCGCGGTATCCCCGTAGGCACCGGCGTACCGATCGAGGAAGGACTCTCGGTCGAGAACGTATTCCTGGGTGCCGACGGTCTCGATGACGTAGGTGGCCAGCAGGGCGCCGACCTGCGCACATCCGGCGTCGTCGAGTCCCCAGGCCAGTCCGGCGACGTACCCGGCTCGGAAGGCATCTCCCACCCCGGTCGGGTCAGCCTTGGCCAGCTCCTTCGGCACCGTGGTGTGGACCGGTGGCTGCCCCTGCCGCTCCACCTTGGCACCCTTGGCGCCCAGTGTCGTGACCCGGCAGCCGACTCGCGCCAGGATCTCGTCAGCGCTCCAGCCGGTCTTGTGCTCGGTCAGCGCCGCCTCGTACTCGTTCGTGAACAGGTAGGCAGCACCTTCGATCAGGGCGCGGATCTGCTCGCCGTCCATGCGGGCGAGCTGCTGCGACGGGTCGGCGGCGAACGGGATCCCGCGGAAGCGGCACTCGTCGGTGTGCCGCAGCATCGCCTCCGGGTCATTGGGGCCAATGATCACCAGATCGGTGCCCCCAAGGCGGTCCACCACGGGCTTCAGTTCGAGATCACGCGCCTCGACCATGGCGCCCGGGTAGAAGGACGCGATCTGGTTGGCCTGATTGTCGGTCGTGCAGACGAAACGGGCGGTGTGCCGCTCGGCCGAGACGTGCACCGACTCAGTGTCGACGCCGTGTCGCTGCAACCACGAGCCGTAGTCCGCGAAGTCGGCCCCCACCGCCCCGAGGAGCACGGGTCGCAGACCGAGGTAGCCGAGCCCGAAGGCGATATTCGCGGCCACGCCACCCCGGCGGATCTCCAAGTCGTCGACGAGGAATGACAACGAGACGGTCTCCATGGCGCCGTCGACGAACGACTCCGCAAAGCGACCGGGGAAGGTCATGAGATGGTCGGTCGCGATGGACCCGGTCACGATGATCTGCACGGAACACTCCCTCGACGACGCTGCACCCGCCGCCGCGGGACGGCTCACTCTAGTGGAACGAGTCCCCGCAGGCGCAGGATCCGGTGGCGTTGGGGTTGTCGATGGTGAAGCCCTGCTTCTCGATCGTGTCGACGAAGTCGATGATGGCTCCGCCGAGGTAGGGAACGCTCATCCGGTCGACAACGACGCTCACATCACCGAAGGCCTTGGTCACGTCGCCATCGAGGGATCGGTCATCGAAGAAGAGCTGGTAGCGCAGACCTGAGCAGCCACCGGGTTGAACCGCCACTCGCAGGGCAAGGTCGTCGCGACCCTCAGCATCGAGCAGTGTGCGCACCTTCGCTGCAGCGGCGTCCGTGAGGATGATCTCGGAGGTCTCCGCGGGGGCGTCGGAAGCGTGGGCGGTGGTCTCGGCGGTCATGGCACTCCCTCAGGTCGGGTGAAGACGTCGACGGCCCAACCATCCCACGGGCCCGGGTATTCCGCGCAACTGGTCCATGTCACCGGGACCACGAGCGGGCCGCCCGAGCAGCCGTCGCCGAGAGTACCTCGCGGGCTCGGTCGAGCGCCTCCTCCCCAGACCCGGCGACCATGGAGTAGGCGCCCGCAACTCCGGCCGCCTGCCAATCGCGCCGCCCCACCTCGACCCGGCCCGCGATGACGAG
>CAZLHZ010000003.1:0-25886 GCA_964559285.1 uncultured Actinomycetes bacterium
TTCGTCTGGGTCGCGGGCATCTGGCTCATCGTTCTGGGCATCTTCGAGATCATTTCCTCCTTCATGGTGCGCTCGGCTGCCAAGAAGGCCGCATAACCGGACGCTGGTCTTCACCAGTTCCTGACCCATGGCCGCGGAGACCTCGCAGACCCTTGATCGAGGTCTCCGCGTCCTGGGGGTGCTGTCGGAATCCCCGGACGGGCTCACCGTCACCGAGGTCGCTGCTGCGATCCGGGTGAGCCGCACCGTCACCTATCGCCTCATCGTCACCCTCGAACGCCACGCGCTGGTGCGCCGCAGTGCCGATGGTCGCTGGCGCATCGGCATGGCGGTCCTCAGTCTGGCCCGTCAGGTGCAGCCCCTGCTGCGGGAGTTCTCGACCTCGGCACTGCGCCGGCTCGCGGATGCCACCGGTGCCACGGCGTACCTCGCCATCGTGGATGGTGCCGACCTGGTCATCGTTGCCGACGCCGAGCCCACGCACTCCGAGCTGCATGTCGCCGTGCGGGTCGGCTCGCGCCTGCCGATGGATCGCAGTGCTGCTGGTCGCGCCATCGCCGGGGCTCGCTCCGGCCGACCGATGGAGCCGGGCTGGGTCGGGTCGGTGGACCCTGCCACCGGAGCACTGGCCGTCGCGGCTCCCGTCCTTGGACCACCCGGACTCGAGGCGGTGACCGGGGTGGTGGCCCTCGGCGACGCGCGCGCCGGTGACCTCGGCGGCCACGCCATCCGGGCCGCCGGGGAGATCGCCCGCGCCCTCGGCTGAGCGATGCCGTGGTCGGGCCGCTATCGCGATGTCCTTGACGGCCCCCCGTGGAGGGGGTCAGACTCACGCAGTCACCTTGTCGGCGTCGACGGTGACCGGCGGGCGCTCTACTGCCGCGGGTGAGGCATGGGGGAATGTCACTATGGCAATCGGTCTGAGCGTGATGAACCATCCGGTGCTGAGCACGGCTGTGCGCGTCACCGATGTGGAGCCTGGGGGGATCGCCTCCCGATGGGGACTCCGATCGGGCGACGACGTACTGAGTGTGGATGGTCACGCCTTCACGGACGTCGCCAGCCTCAAGAATGCCTTGGCGGGGATGGAGCACAATGACGGCACAACCGTGACCGTATCGCGCGCTGGATCTGTCCTCATCCTTGCGCGCGGCGGTGTGACGGAAGCCGCTCCGGAGGCCGCCGCGCAAGTCGAGTCACAGTTGCAGCGCGGCCAAGCAGCGGGCTACACCCTCGGGGCTACCGCGCTGGAAAGCGCGAGATCGGTCGAGGGCCTCGGCAAGGTGGTCGCCGGATTCGGTATCGCCGTCATCGTCCTTGGCATCGTGGCCGGGGTGATCCTCGCAGCCGCCGGACAGCCGGCCGTCGGCATCGGGTTGGCGTTCGCCTCGCTCATTCAGGGGCTGCTCCTGCAACTTCTGGGTCGATATGCCGAGATGCGGAGCCAGGTCGCGCGTCACCAGTTGTCGCAGGGGTACGTGCAGCAGACGCGTTAGCCCCAGGCACGTCGCACGACGTCGTGGCACCGACGGCGGTCATCAACCTGATAGACACCCCCCCGTGACCGAATCCTCGTCCGCGGGCACCGCCTCGACCGCCGCCCCGCCTGCCGCTGCCCCACGCGAGCAGGTGCGCATCCTCGGGCTGGCCGTCCTGGTCGGCGTCTGCGCTGCCGTCGCGGCCTCCGTCTTCCTGTGGCTCATGGCCCGCGGTCAGGAACTGATCTGGGATCGACTCCCGCGCCAGTTCGGCCTCGTGGGCAGTGACGGACGCCTCGCCTGGTGGTGGATCGCCCTGGTCCTCGTGGTCGCCGCAGGGGTCGTCGCTCTTGCTCGCCGCATGCCCGGCGCCACCGGCAACGGTCCCCTGAGCGGATTCCACTTCAATGATGCGCCCGCGATCATGCCGTCCGTTCTCATTGCGTCATTCGCGACTCTGCTCTTTGGCATCGCACTCGGTCCGGAAGCCCCCCTCATCGTGCTTGGCTCCGGAGTGGGTGCGCTCTTCGCGTGGCGCGCAGCCCGCCCCGACCCGTCGGCCTCACCTATCGCCATGGCCATGATGATGGTCGGTGGCCTCGCCGCGATCAGTGCCGTCTTCGGCAACCCCTTCATCACGGCGTTCATGCTGCTGGAGTTCAGTGCCTTCGGGCTCGTGCCCGCGCGTCTCATCGTGCCCGGATTCGTTGCGCTTGCATCGAGCTATCTCGTGCAGGTTGGCCTGTGGGGACTTCCCGGCTTCGGTGTTCATCCGCTCTCGGTGCCCGGGGTTCCGGTGTACTCCACGGTCAAGTTCGGTGATCTGGTTACCGGTGTCGTCGTCGCGCTCATCGCCGCTGCGCTGTCGATCCTCATCCAGAAGGCGGGATCCGCCATCGACCGCCTTCAGCGACATCGTCCACTCCCGGTGCTCGTGGGTGCCGCTCTCATCACTGCCGCAGTTGCGATCATCGCGGTTGAGTTCCTGGGACTTCCGTTGGACAGTGTGCTCTTCAGCGGTCAAACCGGAATGCCAAGCCTCATCGCCGAGACATCGCTGGTGGCGGTCATCGCGATCCTGCTCTTCAAGGCAGTGGCGTACGCCGTTGCCCTCGGTGGTGGATTCCGGGGTGGCCCGATCTTCCCGGCGACCTTCCTTGGTGTCGCGGTCGGCGTTGCCGTGCATCTCATCGTGCCGAACGTGTCCGTCACTCCGCTGGCGGCGGTGGGGATTGCTGCGTCGGCCGGCGCGATGATCCGACTGCCCGGCACGTCGGGTCTGTTGGCGATGCTGCTCGTCTCGACGGGTTCGGTGGCCGTCGCCCCCTTCGCGATCCTCGGTGCCGTGATCGGTGTCGTCATCCGCGTCTTCATGGATGGGCGCAGTTCGCATGTGGCTGCCGCTGGCAGCAGTTCGGCAGCAGCAGCTCCATCGTCTGGTAGGAATGCTCCATGAGGACGCGAGAGCTGGGGGATGGACTGGCGGTGAGCTCGCTCGGTCTGGGCTGCATGGGAATGAGTGAGTTCTACTCGGGTCGAGATGATGCCGAGTCGATCCGGACCATCCATCGAGCGATCGATCTCGGCGTCACCTTCCTCGACACGGCGGACATGTATGGTCCCTGGACCAATGAGGAGCTGATCGGGCAGGCCCTCGTCGGTCGTCGCGATCAGGTGGTCCTCGCGACCAAGTTCGGGAACATGCGCGGAGCCGATGGTGCGTTTCTGGGCATCAACGGGCACCCGGACTATGTGCGGTCCTGCTGCGATGACTCACTTCGTCGGCTGGGCGTCGATGTCATCGATCTGTACTACCAGCACCGAGTCGATCGCACGGTCCCGGTTGAGGAGACCTGGGGCGCCATGTCGGACCTGGTGGCCGCGGGGAAGGTGCGCCACCTCGGCATCTCCGAGGCAGCCCCCGCGACGATCCGTCGAGCCCATGCCGTTCATCCGGTGGCGGCGGTCCAGACTGAGTGGTCCCTGTGGACCCGTGATGTCGAAGTGGATGGAGTCCGAGAGACGACCCGCGCGCTGGGCATCGGATTCGTCCCCTACTCACCCCTGGGCCGTGGTGGCCTCACGGGCACGATCTCGACAGCGGATGACCTTGCGCCCGATGACTACCGCCGGATGAGCCCTCGCTTCGCTGCTGACAATCTGCCGACCAATCTGTCGATCGTCGATGCGGTGCGAGCGGTTGCCGACCGCCACGGTGCCACCCCAGCCCAGATCGCTCTGGCCTGGGTGCTTGCTCAGGGCGATGATGTCGTGCCGATCCCGGGAACCAAGCGCGTGCCCTACCTTGAGGAGAACGTCCGCGCGCTCGACATCGCACTGACTCCTGAGGATCTCGCCACCCTGGACGCGGCGGCTCCGCACGGCGGTGTGCGTGGCGACCGCTACCCGAATATGTCAACCGTCTACGTCTGAGCAGAAGCAACGACACCGAGGAGATTGCCGTGAGCGTCGTCTATCAGATCATTGTCGTCCTGCACTTCATCGGCCTGGCAAGCCTGCTCGGTGGCTTCATCGTTCAGATGAAGAGTGCCGACAAGGGTGTCAATGCGGCGATGCTGCATGGTGCACTCACCCAGTTGGTCACGGGTGTGCTCATGGTGGGTCTCGTGGAGTCCAAGGTCGTCCCGGGTGAGGATCCTGCCGACCTCAGCATGTCCAAGATCGGCGTCAAGCTCGCGATCGTCGCCATCATCACGATCCTGGCGATCATCGGCCGCCGCAAGCAGCCGCCCCAGGTGGCGCTGTGGGCCATCATCGGCACCCTCACCCTGGCCAACGTCGTCATCGCCGTCTTCTGGAACTGATCCACGGCGATCCTGCGGGGGATCACTCGGCGGGCATGTAGCCGTCCAGCACATCCTCGCGAATGAGGTCCGGATCGCGTTCCGCGGGATCGCCGAATCCACCGCCGCTGGCCGTCATCAGTTTCACCAGGGTCCCTTTGGGGATGGGAATGCGAGTGGTGAGACCGTGCTGGCTGGTTCTGCCATCGGCGTACACGACCTCGACGGTGTTGGGTCGACCCGGCTCGCCACCGGCCAGACCCCACGGCCGAATGCGTGTGCGGGCCAGCGCTGACGTGAGGTAGCAGTCCTCAAGCGCGCGGAAGAACAGATCGATGCCCAGGCCCCCGCGGAAGCGGCCGCGTCCGGCGGTGCCGGAGGCAGGGGCGCACTGCTCGATGAGCCACGGGTTGCGCGACTCCCAGATCTCGGTCGGGGTGAAGCGGGTGGCCGACTGGGAGTGGAACATCTGGGCATGGGCACCATCGCGCGTGGATGTGGCTCCCTGCCCGACCGGATGCGGAGCTCCATCCGCCCACGCCCGTCCGGTCTCCTCACGCTCCCCCCACCAGACGAGGGCATTGATGTCGCCTCCGCTGGATGCGGGGACCAGATCGGGTAACGCCGATGCCATGGCGGTGACGACGAGTTCGATCATGTGATCCATCGGGATGCCGTACATGAAGCAGGGAGCTGGTCGGACCGGATGGAAGATCGACCCGACCCGGGTGAGCACCTCCACCGCGCGGAAATGGCCCTCATTGGGCTGGTGGGCCCCGGCGAGGAAGGACATCGCGAGGCGACAGCCAGCGATGGTCGAGGGCAGTGGACAGTTGATCGGGCCGGCCACCTGATCGGGCACGTCGGTGAGGTCGAAGCGCGCGGCGCCGTTTCGGATGATGAGTCGCACGGTGAAGGGGATGGGCTGACCGGTGACGCCGTCCTCATCGATGATGCTGGAGGCGCTGTAGTCACCGTCCGGGATCCCGCTGAACCACTGACGGATCTCGGCTTCACCGTTGGCATACATTCGCTCGACGCAGGCATGCACCGTGCTCATGCCGTGCCGATCCACAATGCGCTGCAGGGCGAGCCCGCCGGCGCGGGACCCGGCAATCATGGCGTTGATATCGCCGATGACCGACTCGGGCATGCGGCTGTTGGCCAGCACCATGCGGTAGATCCCGTCGACGCGGTCCCCTGCGTCATAGAGCTTCACGCCGGGGAAGATCGTGCCCTCCTGGAACACGTCCACCGTGTCGGTGCAGTAGGGATCCTTGCCACCGATGTCGAGCCAGTGCGCCTTGATGGCGGAGTATCCGACGAGAATGCCCGATGCGAAGACGGGTGTCACAAGCGCCGCATCCTGAGGATGTGATCCCGTGCCGTAGGGGTCGTTGTAGAGGATGACATCACCCTCGCGCATCGCAGCGGGTCCACCGCAGGCCGTGACCGCCTCGGCCACGCAGAACCCCATCGTCCCCATGAATGCCGGAAGGGTGGGAGCTTGCGCAAGCATGCGGATATCGGCGTCGTAGAGCGCGACCGCGAAATCAAGGGCCTCATAGATGATGGGCGAGAATGCGGTCCGAATGACCGCCCGCTTCATCTGGTCGGCTGCCGCGTTGAGCTGCTGTCGGATGATCTCGGTGAGCACGGGATCTGCATCGATGCCGACGCCGTTCGATGAGCCGGCGAATGTTGTGAGGACGATCTCGCCGCTCATGCGTCTGCTCCCGATGTGCGAGCCACGCGGAGGATCTCCCCCTCGGGGTGGGCGTGGTAGCCCTGGTCCACGTAGGTCGTCGAGGTGGGTTCGGTCACGAGCAGCGGCCCCTGCCCGCCCGTGGGTGCGAGGTCGAGGCGGTCAACCACGGCGAAGTCGAGTCGCCGCTGCGCGCGGCAGCTCCACACGTGACGAGTGGTGCCGGGCGCTGTGCCATCTGGGGTGCTCGGGTGCTGCGCGGGAGCATGGTCATCGGCGGAACGCAATGCCACCCAATGCTGGACCCGCACGGTCACGATCTCCGCAGCCGAGTCGAGCTGGTGGCCGTAGGCGGCTCGATAGGCGCTGAGGAAGCACTGGTACGTCGACTCCACATCACCGGCAAGCGAAACGGTCAACGTGTGCTCCTGCCCTGAGAACCGAAGGTCGACGAAGACTGCGGTGTCGCCCCCATCTCCCGGGATGCCAGCAAGCAGCTGCGACGCCGCTTCGCCTACCCGGGCAAAGCCGGTGTCATCGAGCGGCGCGATGAGCGTGCGCGACGCACTCCGCACGAGGTCCGACTCCATGAGTCCGACAGCGGAGAAGTTCCCAGCTGTCGGCGGGACCACAATGTCCGGGATGTCGAGCTCATCGGCGATGAGCGTGGCGAAGAGCGGACCTGCACCACCGAAAGCCACGAGTGTGCTGGCGGTGGGGTCGACTCCCCGATCGACGGTGATGCCGCGGATCGCCTCCGCCATGTGCGAGGCCGCGATCCGCATGATCCCGTCGGCTGCAGCGTCGAGGGACGGCAGGCCAGCCGCTGCGGCGACGTCGTCAACGGCATCTCGCGCGCGCTGTGCACTCAGGATCACGCCGGGTTGCAGTTCCCCCTCCGTCAGCAGCCCGAGCACAAGCGCCGAGTCGGTGACCGTGGCGATCGAGCCGCCACGCTGGTAGCAGGCGGGCCCCGGGATGGCACCGGCACTGCGCGGGCCGACGTGCAGGCCACCGGCATCGACGATGGCGAGGGACCCGCCGCCGGCACCGACGGATCGGACGTCGACCCAGGGACACTGCAGGGGCAGACCGGCGACGGTGCCCTCGTAGAGCAGGGGCAGCTCACCATCGATCACGAGCGCGGTGTCGAAGCTGGTCCCGCCGACATCTGCGATGAGGGCCGAGGAGATGCGGTGACGGCGGGCTAGGCCCGCGGTGGCGGTGGCCCCGGCAACCGGTCCGGACAGGATCGTCTCGACGGGTCGCTCCAGTGCCTGGTCCACGGTGAGTGCACCACCACCGGATCGCGTGATGAGCAATTCACCGGTGAAGCCGCGAAGCCTCAGCTCACGATCAAGGGTCTGCAGGTAGGGGCCCATGCGTCGACGGACGAAGGCGTCGACGATGGTCGTCGTCGTCCGCTCATACTCGCGATACTCACCGGAGACACGATGAGACAGTGAGATGTCTCCGGTGAACCCGCTCTCGCGCAGGATCTCCTCGATCTGCAGCTCATGGCTCGGATTCGCGTAGGAGTGCAGGAGCACGACAGCCAGGGTGCTGATCCCTGCTGACGTGAATACTGCTGCGGCCGATCGGACATCATCGGCTTCCAGCGGCTGGTGAACGTGCCCGTTCGCCATCACTCTCTCGCGCACCTCGAGGCGATGGCGTCGAGGCACCATGGGCGCAGGTGGGTGCCACGTCAGCGCATAGGGGTCGTCCCGGTCACCACGACGGATCTCGAGGACATCGCGGAAGCCGGCAGTGGTGATGAGCCCGACCGGCGAGTCGCTGCCCTCACGCTCGATGAGCGCATTGAGTCCGACCGTCGTGCCGTGAATGAGATGGCGACATCGGGGGAGGTCCTCCGGTCCCACGACGGCATCGACCGCATGGAGGACACCTTGCTCGGGATGAGCCGGCGTCGTGGGCACTTTGGCCACGCGGACTCGCCCATCGAGCCTCATCACCAGGTCAGTGAACGTGCCACCGACGTCGACCCCGATCGCCACGTCCGTAGTCTAGGGTTCAGCCGTGGCCACGATCGGCGACCTCTGTGCCGTGGATGCGCATGCTGAAGGTCTGCATGATCTCCTGCCTCTCTCCGAGGTCGGTGTCCATCGGGGGCGAACGCTCACGTCGGTGGGTCTCGTGGAGTCCCCCGAAGCGCTCGCTGATGCTCCCGCAGACTCCGTGCAGGTGATGGCGACCGAGGTGGCACGCTCGCTGCAGGCCTATCAGGTGGATGTCGCCGTGCGCACGGCCGCGGCACGTTCGGTTGCTGTCCTCGTGATGCCGGGTGTGACTGAGCTGCCCGCCACCGCGACCCACATGGCGGCACGCAGCGGCATTGTTCTGGCCACCTGTCGGCCCGGTGTTCCACTGGCACATCTCGTTGTGAGCATCGATCAGCGACTGCGCGGAGATGCTTCAGTGACAGTCGGTCGTGCCCTATCGACTCTGGTGCGCCTCCGTGAGATCGAAACTGATGACTCGCTGACGGTCGAGGACCTGGTGATCGCGGCTTCACGCGAGCTGGGTATCACCGTGCAGACCGTGACCGCTGGCGATGAAGGTGGTGAGCCGGTCGAGATCGATGGAGCTGTCATTGAGCGACTCGTCGCTGATGAAGACGACGATGCGGTGCGACTTGTCCTGCCGACCCTCGCGGCCATCCTGTCTCGGCGACGTCGACATGAGCGGGACCTGCGTCTGGCTCCCGACCAGGCTCGGGGTGAGGTTGTCGTGCAGATCCTGCTGGCGGGAGATCTCGAGGTCACGACGCGCATCGCTGATCGCGCTCGATCTCTTGGCGTCGATATCGACGCCCGCCATGTCGTCATCGCCCTATCGACCGATGACGATCCAGCTCGAGGTGACAGCACGATGTCGGTGGGTGCGGAGCTCAGTCGTCGCTCCCATCGCGAGGACCTGGTGACCCGGATGCGCGAGGTTGCTCGCGGACGTGATGGCTGGGTGACAACAGCGCTGGAGGAGGACGTCCTCGTCATCCTCACCGGCGAGCTCTGCCCGATGGCCGATGATGTGGTCTCGGAGATGCTCCACATTGCCGGCCCGGACGTCTTCTGTGGAGTGGGGACCGAGCAGCCGGGGGCAACGGGTCTGCGCCTCTCCGCGTCGGAGGCGCGATCGGCTCTGGGCTCCGCACGCATGCGGGGGCGCGTGGGGGAGGCTGTGCGCTTCGACGCCACGGGCGTACGCCGAGTCCTCGCGGATGTCCGAGCATCCTGGGTCGGTCGGCGGGTGCTCGATGACCTGCTGGCTCCGATCGACGCCCTCGATCAGGAGCGGTCCCGGGCGCTGTTGGCCACGCTGTCGGCGTACCTCGACAGCCAGGGGTCACTCAAGGCGGTGGCCGGACGACTCCATCTGCACCCCAACGCGGTCGCCTATCGGATCCGGCGGATCGAGGAGGTGCTCGCGATGGATCTCGCGGATCCGGATGTGCGCTTCGCCCTCCACCTCGCCTGCCGGGTCCGATTCCTCGACACCCCCTTGGGCTCGTGACACAGGAACCTCCCAGATCCCTGTGCTGAGATCACATTGCTCCCTCGGCATCGCGCTGCCACGATGTGCCCCGTGCGCGCCGTGACCCTCGAGGATCTCGATGACCTGGCCTTCGGTGCCGCCCTCTTCGGGACCGGGGGCGGTGGCAGTGTCGACGGCCAGTTGCTCAGCGCCAAGGCGGCCCTCGCTGAACTCGGACCCGTGCCGCTCGTCGACATCGACGACCTGCCCCCCGACAGCCTCGTCATGCCGCTGTCCGGTATCGGCGCACCGGTCGTCTCCCACGAGGTGCTGCGCAACGGACATGAGGCGGCCCTCATCCGGGCAGCTGTGGAGCGGGAGCTGGGTCGACCCGTCGCGGCCGTCATGTCCTCCGAGCTGGGCGGCGGCAACGGAGTGGAGCCGGTGATGTGGGCGGCCCGCCTCGGTCTGCCGATCGTCGACGGTGATGGCATGGGCCGGGCCTTCCCCGAGGTGCAGATGGTCACGTACTACGTGTGCGATATGCCGGTCACCCCGGTGTTCCTCTCCGACGTGCAGGGCAATGTGACGGTGGTCCATCCGGTGTCGGGGGAGTGGTCGGAGCCGATCGCCCGCTCCGTCACCGTCGCGATGGGCAGCAGTGCGCTCATGGCCGACTATGTCCTGCCTGCCGGAGTCGTCAAGGACGCGATCGTCCGGTCATCCATGAGTCGGGCGATCCGCGTCGGGCGTGCCGTGCGCACATCGACCTCGCCGCTGGCGGCCATTGAGGCCGAGCTCAATGCCACCCGGCTCATCACCGGCAAGATTCGCGAGATCGAGCGGCGCACCGGCGGTGGGTTCGTGCGCGGGAGCGTCATCGTCGAAGGCTCCGGAGCCGATCGTGATCGACTGCTGAGGATTGAGATCCAGAACGAGAACCTCATCGCCCTCGAGGATGGCCAGCCACTCGCCGTCGTACCCGACCTCATCTCGGTCGTCGACTCCACGACGGGACGCGCCATCGCGACAGAGGAGCTGAAGTACGGCCTGCGCGTCGCTGTCATGGCCTGGCCCTGCGATCCCATCTGGCGCACTCCGAAGGGACTGCGCACCGCCGGGCCTGAGGCGTTTGGGTACGACGTGACCTACGTCCCCATCGAGGAGGTGCGCCGTGGCCGCGCGTCGTGATCTGCGTGCCGGCATCGACGTCGGTGGCACCAACACCGATGCCGTCATCCTCGACGGGCAGGATCGCATCCTCGCGCGCACGAAGGCCAGCACGACACCGGATGTCAGCAGTGGGATCACGACCGCACTCGAATCGGTCCTGGAGCAGATCGGCCCGGATCGCAGTCGGGTCTCCCGCATCATGCTCGGCACCACCCACGCGACGAATGCGATCCTGGAGCGCCGTCCCCTCGGTCGAGTCGGTGTTCTGCGGCTTGCGGCCCCGGCAACCCTGTCGATCCCTCCCATGTCGGGTTGGCCGACGGACCTGCGGGACGTCATTGCCGTCGACTCCGCAATCCTGCCGGGCGGCAACTATGTCGACGGCCGGATCATCTCCCGCGTCGATCGCGATGCGACGAAGCGCTTCCTGGAATCCCTCGCCGGTCGCGTCGATGCTCTCGCGGTGACCTCCGTGTTCTCACCCGCCTCCAGCGATCACGAAACCGAGGTCGCTGCACTCGCCGCCTCCATCCTCGGCCCAGACCTGCCGGTATCCCTGGCACATGAGGTCGGCTCGCTCGGACTTCTCGAACGCGAGAACGCGACCATCCTCAACGCCGCGCTCTATGGCGTTGCCGGACAGGTCGTCGGTGCACTCGACTCGGTGCTGGATCGACTCGGCATCGATGCGGAGACGCTCTTCGCGCAGAACGACGGCACGCTCATGGCGATGGAGTTCGCACAGCGCTATCCGATCCTCACGATCGGATCCGGCCCCTCCAACTCCCTGCGCGGTGCCGCCTACATCAGCGGCTGCCAGTCCGCGATCGTGGCAGATGTCGGTGGCACCTCCACCGATCTCGGCGTCCTCGTCGGTGGATTCCCGCGCGAGTCCAGTGAACCGGCGGAGATCGGTGGCGTGCGCACCAACTTCCGGATGCCGGACACACTGGCGATCGCGCTGGGCGGAGGCACCATCCTGCGACGCGGTGCCGGTGGGCGGCCCGCGCTCGGCCCGGACTCGGTGGGCTATCGGCTCACCAGCGAGGCCCTCGCCTTCGGTGGATCAACTGTGACGCTGACTGATGCGGGTGTCCTGCATGGACGGCTGTCGGCAGGGGAGGGAGCGGACGCGGTGCGGGGCAGGCTTGCGGCGTGCGCCGATGTCGATGCGACCTTCCTTGCCGAGGCACCCGGTGAGGCCGTCGAGATGATCGCTGGCGCCGTTGACCGTGTGTCGCTCGGGCGCCACGAACTGCCACTCGTGGCGGTCGGCGGCGGCGCGTTCCTCATCCCCGACGGCGTCCCCGGAGTGTCAGAGGTCATTCGCCCGGCCGATGGAGCCGTGGCCAACGCCGTGGGTGCCGCGATCGCGTGGGCGAGTGGACGCTGGGATTCCGTCGTGTCGGTCGGCCCGAACTTCCGCGAACAGGTCGAGCAGGCGCGGGCGACCGCCTGCGAGCGGGCCGTCGCCGCGGCCGCGGACCCGGCGACGGTTGAGGTTGTCGACCATGTTGAAGTCCCACTGTCCTACCTGACGACGCCGTCGGTGCGAGTCATGGTGAAGGCCGCCGGCCCCTTGGCGTCGACATGAATCGTCCCGACGCCACGATGACAATCACATCTCGATGCTCGAGGAGATCGAGCAGAGCCCCCCACCTGCCGCCATCATGGGGCAGCAACCACCCTGGAGGAACATCATGAGAAGCAAGCTGATGGGAGTCGCCATCCTCGCGGCTGCCGCCCTGACCATCGCCGCGTGCGGTGGCGGACAGTCCAAGGATCCGACATCGAGCGCCGCTCCGTCGCCGACCGGGGCGACCTCGTCTGCAGCACCGGTGGACACCGTGTTCACCTACGCGCCAAACCTCGAGGTCGTCACCGAGTGGGATCCAGCCAAGTCCTACTCCAATGAGCTCATCGCGATGCAGAACATCTACGAGTCGCTCACTCGCTATGACATCACGACGCAGAAGACCGTCGGCGTGCTGGCGGAGTCATGGACCGTGTCTGCAGATGGCCTCGAGTGGACCTTCAAACTTCGCAGCGGAGTCACGTTCCACACGGGTCGCGCACTTGATGCGACCGCAGCCAAGGAGGCACTCGACCGCACGATCAAGATCGGCGCCGGTGCCGCCTACATATGGGGAGCGGTCAGCGAGATCACGGCCGTCGACGCTCAGACGCTGAAGTTCACCCTCTCCTACCCGGTGGCACTCGACCAGGTGGCAGCTGCTGCCTACGCGTCCTACATCTACGACGTCACGGCAGCTCCCGAGTCTGAGCTTGAGGCGTGGTTCAACAAGGGCAACGATGCCGGGACCGGCCCCTACACGATCGCGTCCTACGAAAAGGGTGCCGAGGTCGAGGTGTCGCTCAAGGCGAACCCTGATTACTGGGGTGGATGGGATGGCACGCACTACGACACCGTGAACTTCCGGGTCACTCCCGAGGTCACGACGGCCTGGCAGCTGGTCCAGACCGGCGAGGTCGACTTCATTCAGCGCGCCAACCCGGAGATCTTCGAGCAGGCCAAGACCACTCCGACGGTCCAGGTGTCTGAGACGGGTTCCTTCCAGAACCTGCTCGCGCTCTACAACACCGCGAGTGGTCCGCTTGCTGACGTGCGCGTGCGCAAGGCGATCCAGATGGCGGTGGACTATGACGGTCTGCTCGCCTCCCTCAAGGGCTCGGCGGTCGCGGCCTCGGGCTTCGTCCCCGAGGGCCTGCTCGGCTACACCCCGGGTCTATCCGGCAAGCAGGATCTGACGGCTGCAGCAGCACTGCTGAAGGAGGCGGGGTACGGCGAGGGCGGCAAGCCGCTGTCGCTGGTGATGACCTACGCCCAGGGTGATGATGCCCAGCAGACGCTGGCCACCCTCCTCTCCTCGGCGATCCAGACCCTCGGTGGGACGCTCGACGCCCGCCCGATGGAGTGGAATGCGCAGTGGGACATGGCGAAGTCGACAGACACTGCTGGACGTCAGGACATCTTCGTCATGTACTGGTACCCCGACTATGCCGATGCCTACTCGTGGCCGTTCAACCTCTACGTCGGATCTGAGGAGCCCTTCTTCAATCTCTCGTACTACAACGATCCGGCGCTCAATGCTGAGATCGAGGCCCTTCCGGCGCTGACGGTGAACGATCCGGCGGCGGCTCAGGCTGCCTACGAGAAGATCAACACGCAGGTGACGAATGAGCTCGCGCTCAGCTCGTACTTCTACGTGCAGAACTACCAGCGGATCCTCGCCGGCAGCGTGAAGGGCTATGTCGACAACCCGGCATACCCGAACGTGACGAGGGTCTACGACATGAGCCCGGCCAGCTAGGTCGATCTGACATGTCGCGCTACCTCCTGCGCCGATGCGGGCAGGCACTCCTCGTCATTCTTGGCGTGGTCGTGCTCACCTTCATCGTCGTGCGGCTGCTGCCCGGGGATCCCGCGATCGCCTATGCGGGTCCCCGGGCGACAGCTGAGGAGTTGGCGCAGGCCCGGATCGCCCTGGGACTGGACCGGCCCGTGCCGGTCCAGCTCTGGATCTACCTCACGGGGATCGTCCAGGGCGATCTGGGCACGTCCATCTTCACCAAGCAGCCGGTGGTCGCTGATCTCACGAAGGCCTTCCCGGCCTCGCTCGAACTCGTGGCGGCCTCCCTCATCATCGCGGTCCCGGTGGGAATGGGCATCGGCATGCTCGCGGCGCGGCGCAAGGGTGGCGCAGGTGACGTCTCGGCGCGCTTCATCACCATGCTCGCCGTGTCGTTCCCGTCCTTCTGGCTCGCGCTCATCCTGCAGAGCGTGCTGGCGACACGGCTCGGCTGGTTCCCGGTGGCCGGGGAGTACGACTCGGCGCTGGACTCCACCTCACCGCTCTCGCAGTGGACCTACATCACCGTGGTGGATACGCTCATCACCGGGAACTGGCCCATCTTCCTGTCCACCCTGCACCACCTCGTGCTGCCGGCGCTCGTGCTGGCGATGTATCCCATCGGCGTCATCGCCCAGCTGACCCGGGCCGGCCTCGTTGAGGAGCTGACCGCCGAGCACGTGCGCAACGCCCTGTCACTGGGTTTCTCCCGCGGACAGGTCATTCGCAGGTTCGCGCTGCGCCCGGTGGCCTCTCCCGTCGTCACCCTCATCGCACTGGTCTTCGCCTACTCACTGGTCAATGCGGTCATCGTGGAGTCCATCTTCAACTGGCCAGGCCTGGGGCGCTACGCCACCGCTGCTCTGCGCTCACTGGACACTCCCGCGATCGCAGGTGTCACCCTGCTCGTCGCGATCGTCTATGTCATCCTCAACCTCATCGTCGATCTCGTGCAGACGTGGATCGACCCGCGGGTGCGTCTTCGATGAGCATGATCGAGGTCGACCCGATTCGACCGGGGGTCTTGAGCAGATTCACCAGTCGCTGGACGAGGGATTGGTTTGTCATCGTGGGTGGCGGGCTCATCGCGGTGATCGTCCTTGCTGCGCTGCTGGCGCCGTGGATCACGCCGTACCCGCAGGATGCTCAGGGAGCCGTTGACCCCGTCAATGGGCTTCTGCCGCCAAGTGCGCAGCACTGGTTCGGGACGGACAAGGTGGGACGGGACATCTTCACTCGCGTCGTGTTCGGCGCCCGCACCTCGTTGCTTGTCGTCGCCTGTGTGCTCATCGCGTCGATCATCATCGGTGTCATCCTTGGAGTGTGGGCGGGGTACGCCGGTGGCTGGTGGCGTGACGTCATCATGCGGATCACCGACGTGTTCCTTGCCTTCCCGGCTCTCCT
The DNA here is from genome assembly GCA_964559285.1 of uncultured Actinomycetes bacterium. Classification (GTDB taxonomy): domain Bacteria; phylum Actinomycetota; class Actinomycetes; order S36-B12; family S36-B12; genus CAZLHZ01. The sequence continues at coordinate 15,431 of CAZLHZ010000003.1, forward strand.
GCTCGCGCTCGCCCTCGCACTTGTCCTTCCGCGCGGGCTGCCGACCCTCATCATCGCCATCTCTGTGACCTGGTGGCCGTGGTACACCCGACTCATTGCCGCAGTGGCGAACTCGGTGTCGGAACGTCCCTATGTCGAGGTGGCACGCACACTGGGTGAGCCTGGCTGGCGCATCGTGGGGCGACACGTGCTTCCCAACTCCCTCACGCCCGTCGTTGTGCAGGCATCGCTTGATGCTGGCGGGATCATCCTCGTCGTCGCCACACTGTCCTATCTCGGACTCGGTGTCAGCGAGCCGACAGCGGAGTGGGGACTCATGGTGCAGCAGGGTCAGTCACTGCTGGGCACCCAGTGGTGGGTGGTCACATTTCCCGGTCTGGCCATCATGGTGACGGCCCTGGCATTCAACCTCCTCGGTGAGGGACTGCGCGAGTCACTGGATCCGCGACGGAGGACACGATGAGTGCACTCGTCGACATCCGCGACCTCGTGATCCGCTTCCCGGCGGGAGGAACTTCCACGGGCGAGGGCACGGTGATCTCAGTGCCTCAGCTTCAGGTCCACTCGCGTGAGATTGTCGCCCTCGTCGGTGAATCCGGATCGGGCAAGACGACCACGCTGCTGTCGATGCTCGGCCTGCTTACGGAGTCGGCTCACGTCACAGGCGAGGTCGTCACCTGCGGCGTGTCAATCATCGGGGCGTCAGCACGCGAGTTGCGCCTGGTGCGCGGCGCCAAGGCTGCCCTCGTCTTCCAGTCACCCCAGGCAGCATTCACTCCCACCAAGAGACTCGGCGACTTCGCTGCCGCAGCCCTGCGCCTCCACGGTCATGACCGTGCCGCGATCACGAGCACGCTCAACGAGGCCCTCGATGCGGTGAGTCTCGATCGGGACATCGTCCGTCGCTACCCCCATCAGGTATCAGGCGGCCAGGCTCAGCGCTTCGCGATTGCCCTGGCCCTGTCCCTCGGTGCCGAACTCCTCCTCGCGGATGAGCCGACGAGCGCCCTTGATGTCACTGTCCAGGCAGAGATTGTCGCGCTGTTCCGCCGCCTGCGCGACGAGCGCGGCCTCACCGTCGTCATTGTCAGTCATGATCTCGCTCTGGTCTCCGGACTGGCGGACCGCATCGTGGTGATGAAGGACGGACAGGTCGTCGAGGAGGGCACGGTGAGCGCGGTGATCGGGTCACCGACCTCTGACTACACGCGTGACCTCATTGCGTCCGTGCCGAGCATTGGCCAGGCTGAGTGACGATGACGAATCCACTGGAGGCGCAGGAGATCAGTGCGGGATTCGCCGCCACCGAGGTCCTGCATCGCGTGTCCCTGACCCTTCCGCCAGGCCCGAGTGGTGTCGCACTCGTGGGGGAGAGCGGTTCGGGCAAGTCGACGATGGGTCGAGTGCTGCTCGGCCTGCATGAGCCCACCGCGGGCCGGATCCTCATTGACGGTGTTGATGTCACGCAGATGTCAGGTTCGGCCCGTCGCGCGGCACGGCGACACATTCAGCCGGTCTTCCAGGATGGTCTTGAGAGCCTTGACCCCCGGATGCGGATGTCCGCCTGCATCGGCGAGGCCATGGCTCACCGCGATCGATCGGAGCGCGACGATCTCATCACCGAGCTCGTCGGTCAGGTCGGTCTCAGCACAGCGCTGCTCAATAGATTCCCCCATCAGCTCTCCGGTGGTCAACGGCAGCGAGTGGCGCTGGCACGAGCCCTCGCAGCAGAGCCGACGGCGCTTATCCTCGATGAGCCAACGAGCGCCCTCGATGTGACGGTTCAGCGGCAGGTCCTCGAACTCCTGTCTCGGGTCCAGCGCGAGCGCTCACTGTCGATCCTGCTCATCACGCACAATCTGGCTATCGTCCCTCAACTGTGCGACGGCGTCATCGTCCTTCGGCGAGGAGAGGTGGTCGAGAGCGGCCCCACCGAGCAGGTGCTCACTGCACCGACGAGTGACTATGCGAAGGCACTCATTGCTGCCGTCCCCACGCTGCGCATGTGATCGCATAAATCGCAATCACAGGAATATCACCTCGAGGAACTCCGGCTGCGGGTGCGCATCAGGCAGGGTGGCACACACGTCGGCTATCGCCTGCGGGGCTGTTATCCCACGATGCCGTACGGAGTACAGCGCTGCCACCGATGGTGTGCGACTCTGTGCCTGGACACAGTGCAGCAGCACGCGTCGACCCTCAGCACGTAGGGCAGCGACCGCGTCAGCAGCCTCCTGCAGCACGAAGCTCGTGTGCTGATTGCCACCAGCCCGATCGATGAGCCACACCTCGACATGATCACGATTCATCACCGGCGCGGGTGCATGCTCACTCGCACCGAGTCGGCACAGCGACACAATGGCGTCGACACACTCCGGCAGTGAGTGCAGTGCACCGACACCGCCGAGCACGACGTCCGGATCATGCGGATGCACGGCGAGGGCCGTGGTTCCGGCGTAAGGCGAATAATCGAAGATCGCACCCGCTGGCCACCCCTGTGGATCGGGAGCACCTCGTGACACCGCCAGCATGCCGACCCTGATGAGATCGCGGGTCCGGTAGCCCGGCCACCCGTGGAGGATCCGCTGCCAGCGCAGGGGAATCGCGGTGACACCCCAGCGGGCGCCGAGCAAAGCTCCGGCGATGGCGGCCACCGTGTCCGTGTCATCACCGCATCGGACCGCTGCTTCCAGGGTGCGGGCGAGATCCTTGGGACCGTCCTGTGCAACGTGGTGAATGGCAGACCATGCGGCCTGAAGTGCTGCGACAACCCAGCCGTTGTGGGGGATCTCGTACGGGAGCAGACGCTCTGCCTCGTCGAGTCTCTCGTGCCACAGTGCTGCTCGATGTGGCGGCAGGGCGTCGACGCCCAGTCGCACGCCGTCGAAGGTGCCGGTGAGCACCGCATGTGCGATCGCATCGCACCAGATCTGGCAGGCGTCCTCGGCGTCATCACCGGGGTGGGTCAGTGCGCTCATGGCTCGTGCCGCGTCGCGGCGTCCCTGCGGGTCGTGCAGGAAGGCGAGTGCCACGGGGGAGGTGCGCATGAGCGAGCCGTTGCCCGCACGGCCGCGCTGCGCGAAGATCTCGGCGGCAACATCAGCCGCTACCTCGGCACGCCGCTCCGCGCGGATGCGCGAGGACCTGAGCACGCTGGCCGTCTGGTTCCCGACATCTCGTGCCTCGCTCGCCCAGTCGACGAAGCGAGCCACAACGGCATCGCGCGCGGAGACCTCCCTCAGATCCACACCCTGCGCCGCAACATCCGCGATGCACAGCGCCATCGAGGTGTCATCGGTCCATTCCCCGGGTGCCCATCCGAACGAACCGCCGCCGACCATCTTGACCGGCTCGCCGTTGATGCGGGCCGGCTGGAACTCATAGGGAGCACCCAGCGCGTCACCTGCAGCCTGTCCCACGAGAACACCAGCCGCACGATCGCGCTGTACCCCTGTCATCCGCTCCTCAGTCATGGCAACCCCCTCACATCGTGCTGCTACGTCCACACTGTCGCTGCGAGCACCTCCGGCACCAGAACCTCGGTCAGCAGCCGCACATCATCCTGATCGTCCCCGGCCCACCTCACGTCGTACGTTGATGACTCGACCTCACCGCCGATAGCGATGACCGTGCTCTTGCGCTCGCGGACCCACTGTGCCATCTGCGTCTGCCATCGGGAACCGGCGAAGACCATGAGTCGATAGTCAAGAGTCTTGGTGAGGTAGACATCGACATGACTCCAGTCGCCGCTCTCGCAGCCGACTGCCAGCCGGCGCGGTCCCTCGCGCAGCATGAGCGCTCCCTGCTGCGCACTCGAGAGGCGATGCGCCGGGGCGGCAAGGAAGGTGCCATCCGGGCCGAGGGCCAACTCGGCCACGCGCGGCAGCCACGCATCACGCCGAGCAAGGAGGTCCTCGGTCGCGTCCGCCGCCGCCCGGACCGTCGGCACCACCGGAGGGCACGACCCTGGTGCGAGCTTCTCCTGCAGTGACAGAAGCAGGCCGAGGGTGTGCTGGAAGGAGCGGCAGGCCACACCGCCGGCTTCCACACCGGCCATCATCGGCACCATCGCATCAACCATGGAGGTCAACTGCGATCCATCGACATTGACCATGCCGAGGATCGGACAGTGGCTGGCGTACCTCGTCAGCGCATCGAGTGTCTCCACGGACCCACCGCTGGCGGAGACGGCAATGACCACCGTCGATGGTCGCGGTGCTGGAAGCAGGTCGCTGCTGGCAATCTCGGCGACCGCATCGATGCCTGCCGCACGCAGCCGAGCAGCCGCGACAGAGTTCGCATAGTGCGATGAGCCCATCCCGAGCAGCACGATGTGTGACGAGGCCGAGAGCCCGACGCTGGCCGCATCCGCCCAGGCACGCCCGTCAGCAAGAACCTCCGCGAGTGCACGCAGCGCAGCAGGCTTGGCCTCAAGATCGGCCCGGAAGAGATCACGATCCATGGGCACCTCCACGGTGACGGGCGATGAGCGCTGGCAGTGCCGCGTCCGGCACGTAGTGCCAATGCGGAAGGTAGCGGCGCGCATAGGCATACTCGCGCAGCTCCTGCTGGACCTGAAAGGCTGCGGTGAGACGAGCATCGGCAAGCTCGAGCAGTTCGGCGCTCTCCAGTTCCGCGAGGTACGCCGCAAGCAGGACCGATTGACTCCGGTCAATCCACTGCAGCACAGTCGAGGTCTGATGGTTGTCGAGGTTCTCGGTGCGATGGAGCAGCACACGTCCGACATGGTCGAGCGAGGCCAGCATCGAGGCGACATCCCGCGCGGGTGGCTGCGGCAGATGCCGTTCCTGCGGTGTCAGCAGCGGTGAGCCATCGAAGTCGACAACGACATAGCGGTCTGGCTCACCTTGTGCTGAACGGGATCGAAGAACCTGCCCCACGTGATAGTCGCCGTGAATCGCCGTGAGTGTGGTGCCCGTCGCGGCCTCGATGGTCGGCAGGGCTCGGCGTACCTCAGCCACGAGATCGCCCTCGATCCCTGATGCCGCCAGATCATCCTCGAACCACCGCACCCACGTCCGAACATCGTCATCGGTGGCCGCACGTGTCCTGCCGCGCGCGAACGCGATGTGCATGCGTGCGGTGATCGCACCGAGTTCCAGCACGGGGGCCAATGCCTGCACCATTGACATCCTGCCCTGGGCCAGTGTCCGTACGTCATTGACCGCCCACTCCCACCCGTCCTCGGCATCCGGGATGAGGTCGATGATCGTGGCGATCCGGCACATCGTCGGCGGGTCCGCCCCATCGAGGACGAGGTCGATATCCGCCCAGGGGCGTGGGGCGTGTGTGAATCGCGCCAGGGTCAGCGTCGTCAGTCGCGCGAAGGCCACATCCGCGCCGTCGGCCGGATGAAGGGTCCACTTCACGAGCGCATGGCGACCGAGGGCGACGAGGTCGTTCGTCTGGTCTGCCTCGATGGCATGCTCATCGGACACCGTGCTCACCGGCCACCGCTCGGCGTCGTAGACGGTCGTGCGCAATCCGACCACGTGCAGATTCGTGCGCAGGCCCTCGATGAGGCTGCTGCTCGCACCCTCGCCAGCACGTGCTCGTCGCAGGCGACCGTTCTCGATGACCATGGGACCGGCGTACCGCTCACCACGCGCATCCTCCAGCAGCACGGCGTAGAACGGTCGATCACCCATGCGGGCCGCACCCAGCACCCGCAGGGGCAGCTCGATCCGCGCGGCCTCATCTCGACGACGCTCGGGAAGCAGCGCAGCGGGGTCAGCGAGGATGAGCGCGGTCGAGACCTGCTCGATCGCCTGAGTGTCGATGCTGGTCACGCGCGGGTGACGTGCTCCCGGCCGACGCGCTCGATGACGTCCGCGCCGGCGCGCAGTCCGTCGCGGGCTCGGATGGCCGTGCCAATAGCCGACATCCGTGCCCGAAGGCCGGTGTCAGCGAGCAGTCGCTCAACCGCGCCGGTCAACTCCTCGTCAGTGAACGCGTAGGTCGCCAGGCGCACTCCGAAGCCGAGTTCATCCATCCGTTGGGCGTTGTCATACTGATCCCAGAACAGCGGCAGCAGGATCATCGGCTTGCCGAAGTGCATGGCCTCGGTCGTGGTGTTGTTGCCGCCGTGCGTGATGACAAGGTCGACGTGCGGGATGATCGTCGTCTGCGGGAGGAATTGGGCTCCCACCATGTTGTCAGCGAGCTGCAGCTGATCGGCCTGTGGACCCATGCTCACGATGTAGCGATGAGGCGTGGTCGCGAGCACGGAGATGAGGCGACGCATCAGGTCGACGTCCGCACCGCCGAGCGAGCCGAGCGAGAGATAGACAAGAGCACTGCCTGCCGGTCGATTGGCCACCGACTCCGGAATCTCGTAGCGCGCATCTGTCTCGCGCACACTCGAGTCCATGCGATGCCAGGTGGTATTGAGCGGACGTTGATCGGTGTAGTCGGCCTCAGTGGGATAGACGTAGAGGTTGGCAACTGGTGACTCATGGATGAAGTCAAGGTCGGCGAGTGCTGGAGCGCCCTGCTGGATCACCCACTCGTTGTACGCCGACCACATGGCCCGATGTGTCCGGTCATACTCCGCCCGGAAGGCCGCCCATTCGGAACGATCGGCACTCGGCAGGCCACCGAACACGGGCGGAACATCAGCTCCGCGCACCTCCAGCGGATTGCACGACATGATGCGCACGAACGGCGCCCCGGAGGTGATGAGGGCGGGGAAGCACACGACGTTGTCCTCGACGATGACGTCGGGGCGCTGGCGCGCGATGATCTCCTTGAGCTGAGGCTCGCAGTACATCGCCCCGTCGATGAGTGCCTGCCAGGTGGGCTGCACGAACGTGGACAGCTGCTCGACTGTCGGCTTGCGGAACTCCGGCGACGTGTCGCGGATGAAGTCGGTCCAGAACTGGCCGGCGTCCTGCTCGGGCGCGTCCGGGGGCGGGGGCGGGGCGAGGTCAACGAGGTCCTCGACAAAGCCCAGGGGCTCGAGACGTCCGGCCCATGATGCCTCGGCAGCGAACACGACTCGATGGCCCCGGTCGAGGAGGACCTTGCCGATGCCGATGCACTGGTTGGTCGGTCCGTAGGCCGACTCGGGCATGAACATGATCGTGAGCGGGCGGGTCATGTGAGCTCCGTGGGTAGGGGATGGTTCGTGGCCAAGCGGGCGTAGCCAAGGATGAGCGAGATGGAGGCATCACGGTCGATGACCGGGTGCCCCGCCATGATGCGGTAGCCGTAGGCATCCTCAAGGGCGACGAGGTTTCGCGCGATCGGCAGTGACTCACCGGCGAGGGTGAAGACTCCCTGGGCCGCTCCGGTCTCGAGGATCATCTGGTAGAGCGCGACCTGCCGGTCGAACAGTGAGGTGAGGAGCACGGCGTAGACCGTGTTGCGAGCCGCCTCACCGCCGAGGGCGCAGAGGAGGCGCACCTCCTCATCGTCGGCATCGACGGGCAGGCCCGACATGATCGTGATGACGAGACGGCGGGCTGGGTCGGCGATTCCCTCGATTGCCTTGAGCCGGCCGTCGTAGAAGCGCTCCATGCCGGCCCGGTTGGCATCGACGAGGAGATCCTGCAGATCGGGGTAGTGATAGAGGATCGCGCCCGAGGTCAGACCCGCTTCCTCGGCCACCTGGTGCAGGCGCACCCCTGGACCGTGCTCGGCCATCGCCCGCTGGGCGGCAGCGATGAGGTGGGAGCGGCGTCCACCCTTCACCCGAGGCACGGGCGGCAGCCTAGCGGCCACCCGGATCGTGCAGGGGGTTTCCTGAAGGGAGCATCAAGTTGTTGCCGAAATGTGCCATCCCGTGTGGAGGAATCGCTTGCATCCCCTTCCACGCGTGTGCAAGTGTCGCCCGTCGCCGGAACCCCCGGCCCACTTCAAGGGAGTCATTGATGAGCACTCTCACCCGTTCCCTCCGTCGAGGCAGCCTCGCCGCCGGGATCGCCGTCACCGCCGCGGTGGCGCTGGCTGCCTGCGGCAGCTCGGGCGGCTCGGCGAAGGCCAGCTTGGATCCCAAGGCTGACCTCACCAAGCAGACCCTCACCATCTCCAACTGGGCGGGCTACTACCCCGAGGATCTCGCCGACACCGTCAAGGGAGCCTTCGGAACCCCGGTGACGATCACGAACCACGCCACCAACGAGGAGATCATGGCCAAGCTCACCGCCGGTGGTGACTCGGGCATTGACGTGGCCTTCGTGTCAGGGCAGTACGCGCAGGCACTCAACGCGGCTGGGCTGCTCGAGCCCATCCACGCCGACCTCATTCCGAACCTGTCGAACCTCTACCCCGAGGCGACGACGCTGCCGTACGACGTGGGCAACACCTACTCCGTTCCCTACGCCTGGGGCACCACGGGAATCTGCTACCGCAGCGATCTGGTGAGCGGAACTCCGGACAGCTGGAACGCGGTTCTCACGCCGGCTGCGGACACCAAGGGCAAGATCACCGCCCTGTCAACAGAGCGGTGGCTGGCCCTGCCCGCCCTGAAGGCCCTCGGCTACTCGATCAACACGACGAACGCAGACGAGCTTGCCAAGGCGAAGGAACTCCTCATCGCTGAGAAGCCCGGCCTTCTGGCGTACGACGACACCACGTTCTACTCGCGGCTGGTGTCGGGTGAGGCGTCCATGGCGGTGGCGTGGGACGGCTGGTGCAACTACGCCATCGCCGAGGATCCGAACGTGAAGTTCATCGTTCCCGAGGAGGGCAGTGACCTCTGGACGGACACGATGGTGATCCTCAAGACCTCCAAGAACAAGGAGGCCGCCCACGCGTTCATCAACTTCATCCTCGCCCCGGGGAACCACGGCTGGGTCGCGGAGAACATCCTCTACAAGGTCCCCAACAAGGCGGCCATGGACAAGGTGGGTGCGGCACTCGCGGAGAGCTTCCCCAACATGGGCATGACCCCCGCGGACCTGCTCAAGCAGGAAGCCATCATCGACCTCGGTGATAAGAGTTCGGAATACACCAAGCTCGCCACCGAAGTCACGTCCAGCTAAAGGCGATTGATGGCATTCGCCCGGACCCGAGGGCGCGACGCGGCAACGCGTCGCGCCCTCGGCGCGCGCACGGTCTTCCTCGGACCTGGCCTGCTCTACGTCACGGCCTTCATGACCGTGCCGCTCCTGCTCGTCCTCTCCTACGCCTTCCTCACCCGCGGCCGATTCGGCGGCGTGACATTGCCGCTCACGCTGGCGAATTTCCAGCGCGTCCTTGATCCGGTCTATCTCTCGGTCATCGGCAACTCGCTCCTCATTGCCGGCATCACGACGATTCTGGCGCTCCTGCTGGGCTACCCGGTGGCCTACGCCATCACCCGGCTCCCGACGAAGTGGCGAACCATCGCCCTCATCCTCGTCGTGCTGCCGTTCTGGTCGAACTTCCTCATCCGCACCTACGCCTGGATCGTGCTGCTCAATTCCGAGGGTCCCCTCAACGGCTTGCTCATGGCGATCGGGATCGTCGATGAGCCGATTGGCTTCCTTTACAACCGTGGAGCCGTCATTGTCGGCCTGCTCTATGCCTACCTTCCCCTCATGATCCTGCCCCTCTACGCGTCACTGGAGCGCATGGACCACTCGCTCATTGAGGCAGCGACGAACCTCGGAGCAACGAGAAGGCGGGCCTTCCTTGATGTCACGCTCCCGCTGACACTTCCAGCCGCAATGGTCGGCTCGATCTTCGTCTTCGTCCCCAGCCTCGGAAACTTCGTCGTGCCCGAACTTCTCGGCGGCGGCAAGACCGTGATGATCGGCAACCTCATCCGTGACCAGTTCCTCAAGGCGCGGGACTGGCCGTTCGGGTCGGTGCTCGCACTGCTCATGGTCGTCTTCCTCATCACACTGTTCGCAGCCCAGGCGGCAATCTCACGGCGCATCAACGGGGGGAGGAGTCGTGCGTAGGCTCGGCTGGCTGCGGCTTCCCCTCATTGTGGTGTTCTGCTTCCTCTACATCCCCATCGCCGTCGTCGTGGCAATGTCCTTCAACGCCAGCAAGCTGCCCTTCTCCTGGAGCGGCTTCTCCCTCCAGTGGTACGCCTCACTGGCGGCCAACGAGGAGATCCGACAGGGTTTCGTCAACACGATGATCGTGGCGATCGGCGCCACGATCATCGCGACGATCCTCGGCACACTCGTGGCCATCGGACTTGCGCGATACACCCGATCAGCACTCCTCGAAGCCTATGCCCTCACCCCCGCTATCGTCCCCGATCTTGCTCTGGCCATCGGGCTGCTCGCCATGTTCAGTGGGATCGGGATGACACTCGGCCTGCACTCGGTGCTGCTGGCGCACATCGTCTTCGGCATGGCATTCGTGACTGCCGTCGTGACCACGCGAATGACACAGCTGGATCCGAGCCTCGACGAGGCCAGTCGCGATCTCGGAGCCTCGGCATCCACGACCTTCTTCCGGATCACGGTGCCTTCGCTGACCCCTGCAATCGCCGCCG
>CAZLHZ010000003.1:25909-26653 GCA_964559285.1 uncultured Actinomycetes bacterium
ACCCTCTCCCTGGACGAGTTCGTCATCGCCTTCTTCACTGACGGCCCGAACACCCCGACGCTGCCGATCGTCATCTACTCCATGGTGCGCTTTGGTGTCACTCCGGAGATCAACGCACTGGCAGCCCTGGTCCTGCTGGTCAGCTTCACCGTTGTGCTCGTCGCGCAGCGCACCACCCGACTCACGGATGCGATCTGACATGCCTGCACCGCTCATCGACATCACCGGCGTCAGCCGATCCTTCGGAGATGTTGTCGCCCTGGACAACGTGTCCCTGCAGATCCAGGAGAACGAGTTCTTCGCCCTCCTCGGTCCCTCCGGATGCGGCAAGACCACGCTGCTGCGCGTGCTCGCGGGATTCGAGCAGCCGGATGCGGGCAGCGTCACTCTCGACGGCACCGACCTGCTGGCGCAGGCACCGAATCACCGCCCGGTCAACCTCATGTTCCAGTCCTACGCGCTCTTCCCACACATGTCCGTCGAGCGCAATGTTGCCTACGGCCTCGAGCGTGAGCGTCGACCCAAGGATGAGGTTGCGGACCGGGTCGCCGCGGTGCTGCGCACGGTGGGCCTGACGGACAAGGCTTCGAGCCGACCGCATCAGCTCTCCGGCGGCCAGCGTCAGCGTGTCGCCCTCGCTCGGGCGATCGTCAAGCGGCCGCGACTGCTCCTGCTCGATGAGCCGCTGTCGGCCCTCGATCGCAAGGTTCGTGGCGAGATGCAGCTTGAGCTGAAGCGTCTCCA
>CAZLHZ010000004.1:0-2643 GCA_964559285.1 uncultured Actinomycetes bacterium
CAGGTTCACGTGAGGGGGTTGCCGCATGACAGCCGTCGCTTCTTCGCCGATTCCGCCCAGGCATGGTCCTCGTCAGCGTTGTCAGCACCCTCGTGACACACAGTGTGACCGGCCGGCGTGCCGTCCCTTTGCTCCATCGTCAGGCGAACGCGCCTCACAGCGTGGCAGCGTGTACCCTTATTGCAGATTCTTTGCAATTGCACCTGATTCTCGAAGGAGCCCTCGTGACCCGACCCATGCGTCTCCCCCTCATGGCAGTTGCGGCCGCTCTCGCCCTCGCTGCCTGCGGCAGCGGGGGAACAGCCGGGAGTCCAGCCTCGGCGAGCGACGCCCGGTTAATCGTCGCGACGACGGTCTCACCGATCACCTCGATCGCGGCGAGTATCGGCGGCGACAAGGTGCGGGTCGAGGGAATCGTCCCAGAGGGCACCAACAGCCACACCTTCGAGCCTGAACCACAGGTGGCCAAGCTGCTCAGCGATGCCGACATCGTCTTTATCAACGGACTCAAGCTCGAAGACCCCACCCTCGAGCTCGCGCGATCAAACATGAAGAGTGGTGCAGAGCTCGTCGAGATCGGCACGCAGGCGCTCCCAGAGAGCGAGTACATCTACGACTTCTCGTTTCCCAAGGAGGGCGGCAAACCCAATCCCCACCTGTGGACCGATCCGGGGTACGCCGTCAAGTACGCCGAGGTGATCGCGACGACCTTGAGCGATCGGGACCCGGCGAATGCCCCCTACTACCAAGCCAACCTTGATGCGTTCACTGCGCAGGCCAACTCGCTTGCCGACGCGCTACGCAAAGACCAGGAAACCGTGCCTGGCAACCTCACTCTGCTCACGTACCACGACGCGTATGCCTACTTCGCGCAGAACTTCGGCTGGACTGTCGTCGGGGCTATCCAACCGGATGATTTCGCGGACCCAAGCCCGGCAGATGTGGCGGCGCTGATCGAGCAGGTGAAAGCCGAGGGTGTCACGACGATCTTCGGATCGGAGGTGTTCCCCTCCACTGTGCTTGAGGAGATCGGCCGGGCGACGGGCGCAAGATACGAGGATACGCTGCGCGACGACGACCTGCCGGGGGCACCCGGCGATGCAGACCACTCCTGGTTGGGACTGATGAAGGCGAATTACATCACCATGGTGACCGGACTCGGCGGGACAGCCGCCAACCTGGAGAAGGTCTCGACCCAGAGCCCGGTCCCCGACAATGCGACGTACCCCCAATGACGGGAACCGGAGTCGGCCCAGAACTCCTCCGTCTTGAGGGTGTCACCGCGGCATACGGCCACCACCCGGTGCTGACGAACGTTGACTTTCATGTCCACGAGGACCAGTTCACCGCCATTGTCGGGCCGTCCGGGGCGGGCAAGACGACCTTGCTCCGCCTCCTCCTCGGAACGCTGAAGCCAGTCGCGGGTCGCGTCCTGAAGTCTCCAGCACTGCGCACCGCGTATGTGCCGCAGTTGGAGACCGTCGATTGGAACTTCCCGTCCACCGTTTTCGAGTGCGTGCTGATGTCGCGAACCGACCAACGTTGGCTTCCGTGGTCAAATCGCTCCGAACGCGACGAGGTGGACCAGATCCTCGGCCGCCTCGGCATCTCAGATCTCGCGAACCGGCATATCCGCGAGCTCTCCGGCGGCCAGCAGCAGCGGATGTTCCTCGCCCGCGCTCTGCTGCGCCGACCGCAATTGCTTCTGCTCGACGAGCCAACAAGCGGAGTGGATGTGTCCACTCGCCATGATGTGCTTCACCTGCTGGCAGACCTGCACGAGGATGGGGTCGCCATCGTGTTGACGACTCACGATCTCAATGGAATGGCGACCCACCTCCCGCACATCGTGTGCGTGAACAAGGGAATCGTGGCCGACGGGGATCCAGCCTCCGTGATCACGCCGGAGGTCCTCGAGCGCACATTCGGGGCGCGGCTGGAGGTTCTCGAGCATCTCGGAATGCGGGTCGTCATCGACGAGTACTCACACCTAGCACGAAGGGCTGACTGATGGATGCCCTTCTGGAACCGCTGGGCTACGCGTTCTTTCTCAAGGGGCTTCTCGTGGCCAGCCTCGCTGGGGCGCTGCTTGGCCTGATCGGCGTCTTCATCGTGCTTCGGGGAATGAGCTACATCGGGCATGGGCTGTCGCACTCGATCTTCGGAGGGTTCGCGGCGGCCCAACTGTTCGCGGCGCAGTTCTATCTCATCGGCGCCGGGATCTGGGGGATTGCCTCCGCCTTGGCGATCACGACGGTTGCACGCCGAAGCCGTGTCGGGGCCGACGCAGCCATTGGCGTGATCACGACCGCATCCTTTGCCATCGGCGTCGCACTGTTCGCCAAGTTCGGGACGAGCGGACCCTCATTTGACAACGCCCTCTTCGGAAGCATTCTCGGAATCACCCCCGAGCAGATCTGGGTCCTCGTCGGCGTCTGCATCCTTGCGTCAGCATTCGTCTTTCTCCGGTACCGAGCCCTGCAGTTCGCGACGTTCGACCCCGATGTGGCGGATGTGTCCGGCGTACGCGTTGTCCGACTCGAAGCAGCGCTCATGATCGTGCTGTCCCTGAGCATCCTGGCAACCTTGACCATCATCGGTGTCACGCTCTACCTGCACCGTTGTCAGGCGCATCGGGCCCTT
>CAZLHZ010000004.1:2653-7965 GCA_964559285.1 uncultured Actinomycetes bacterium
CGCCAGATGCGGCCATGCTCGTGATCCCGGCAGTGGTGGGACGAATGCTGACCGACTCGTTCGGCAGGATGCTGGCCTACAGCACCATCGTGGGCGTCTTCTCAGGCTTCGTTGGCATGTATGTCAGCTACTTCGCCGGTGTCCCCTCAGGAACCATGATCGTCCTCGTGGGGGCCCTCATCTTCGTGATCGTCCTTGCCATCACCCGCGGCCGCGGCCTACGGCGGTCAGCTGACCTTGATCGCCACACCGAGGAGCCGGTGCTCGTCCGCTGACGCACCAGGTGGCAGCGAGCGGCGTAGACACCAAGGCAGGGTTCGGTGGAGTCCCGGTCGGGCTTGCGCACTCCTCCGGGTGCGCGGACGGCACTGTCTCAGCAAGCGATCGACTGTGTCAGGACTGCGCCATGTCAACGAAGCGCGAGTAGTGGCCCTGAAAGGCCACGGTGACCGTCTGCGTCGGCCCGTTGCGGTGCTTCGCCACGATGAAGTCAGCCTCGCCCGCGCGGGGTGACTCCTTCTCGTAGGCATCCTCGCGGTGGAGCAGGATCACCATGTCAGCATCCTGCTCGATCGATCCCGACTCGCGGAGGTCCGACAGCATCGGCTTCTTGTCCTGCCGCTGCTCCGGACCACGATTCAGCTGGCTGATCGCGATGACCGGCACCTCAAGCTCCTTGGCCAGCAACTTGAGGGATCGGGAGAAGTCTGCGACCTCCTGCTGCCGGCTCTCGACCTTCTTGCCGCTCGACATCAGCTGAAGGTAGTCGACGATCACGAGGCGCAGATCGTGACGCTGCTTGAGGCGACGGCACTTGGCCCGAATCTCCATCATCGTCATGTTCGGCGAGTCGTCAATGAAGAGCGGGGCCTCGCTCACCGCCCCCATCTTCTGGGCGAGGCGGTTCCAGTCCGGGTCGCTCATGTGACCGCTGCGCATGTGATGCAGCGCCACCTGCGCCTCAGCCGAGAGCAGACGCATGACGATCTCGTTGCGGCTCATCTCGAGCGAGAAGATGCAGCTCGTGAGGCCGTGCTTGATCGAGGCGGCGCGGGCGAGATCCAGACCAAGGGTGGACTTGCCGACAGCCGGACGTGCGGCGAGGACCACCAATTGTCCGGGGTGCAGTCCGTTGGTGAGCCGGTCGAGCTCGATGAACCCGGTGGGCACACCCACGAGATCACCCGTGCGATTGGCGATCGCCTCGATCTCGGTGAGCGTGCCCTCCATGAGGTCTCGCAGCGGGAGATAGTCCTCGCTCGAGCGCCGCTCCGTCACCTCATAGACCTCGGCCTGGGCACGATCCACGACGGCGTCAACATCCCCCTGACCGGCGTACCCCATCTGCACGATGCGGGTGCCCGCCTCGACAAGGCGACGCAGGATGGCGCGCTCCCGCACGATGCGGGCGTAGTACTCGGCGTTCGCCGCCGTGGGCACCATCGAGACCAGGGTGTGGAGATAGGGCGCCCCGCCGATGCGACCGAGCTCTCCCAGCCGGGTGAGCTCCCCGGCGACGGTCACCGCATCAGCGGGCTCACCACGGCCGTAGAGGTCAAGGATGGTGCCGTAGACCGTCTGGTGGGCCGGGCGGTAGAAGTCGCCCTCCCGGATGACCTCGACGACATCGGCGATCGCATCCTTGCTCAGCATCATGGCACCGAGAACGGACTGCTCCGCCGCAATGTCCTGGGGCGGGGTGCGATCGATGAAGCCATCCGGCTCGGATGACATGCGTTCGCGCGGCAGCTCGGCGACGCTCATGACAGCACCGCCGGGTCAGCCCCGCTGGGCACACCCAACCCCGAGACCACGCGGGGAATGGTGTGCACGCTGCGCTCCTTCGACCTGCGGGTCACCGAGCGTGGACCCGAGGAGATTCCTACCGCCCCCGTCTGACACCTGTCGATTGCCTCTGTGGATAACGTGGGGACAGACCGGTGCGCCACGCGGGATCGAGCGGTCGACATCCTGTGGATAGACCTGTGACTTTCTCCCCCGGCGGATCACCGGCCACCCGCTGACCTGCGCGGATGTCGTCCACCGGATGTGGGCACAAAGTTCCTGCCGGCCGGAACCCGAGAGATCCACACGTCGGGACGGAACTGGACAGATCGCTGACGGCCGTGGCACAGTGCCCCCACAACTGAATACCTCATCAAGAGGGGCAGAGGGATACGGCCCGTTGAAGCCCCGGCAACCTCCTTGGATCGTCTCGTCCGCGAGGCCCGACCAAGGGTGGTGCCAACTCCGGCCCTGTGGCATCCGCCGCACGGGACAGATGAGCGAGAGGCCTCTGCCATGACGGACACCTGTCTTGCCCCCACCACTGAGCATCGGCTGTCGGCCGACGCCCTGGCCTGCCGCGAATGCGGACACCGCTACCCACTCGACGCCTCCTACGCCTGCGGCGAGTGCTTCGGACCGCTTGAGGTGGCCTACGCGCTGCCCCGGCTGACCCGCCGCGACATCGAGAGTGGTCCGGCGTCCATGTGGCGCTACGAAGCCCTTCTCCCCGTCGAACCCGGAATCGCCAATCGCCCCGGCCTGCACCCCGGGTGGACGTCACTGGTCAAGGCCGACCGGCTGGCGGCGGCGCTCGGTGCCCGCTCCGTGTGGGTGAAGGACGACTCGCGCAATCCCACGCACTCGTTCAAGGATCGTGTCGTCGCGGTTGCCCTGGACAACGCCCGACGGCTCGGGTTCAGCACCGTAGCCTGTGCCTCGACAGGCAACCTCGCCAACGCTGTTGCCGCTGCGGCGGCGCGCACCGGTCTGCGCTCCGTCGTCTTCGTTCCGGCCGATCTCGAGGCCGGCAAGATCGTCACCACCGCGGTCTACGGGGGCACCCTCGTCGCCGTCGGCGGCACCTACGACGACGTCAATCGCCTCTGCGTCGAAGTAGCCGCCGATCGCGGCTGGGGATTCGTCAACGTCAACCTCCGGCCCTACTACGCCGAGGGCTCCAAGACCGTGGGCTACGAGATCGCTGAGCAGCTCGGATGGCGTCTGCCCGAGGCGGTCGTGGCGCCCGTCGCATCCGGGTCGCTGCTCACCAAGGTCGCCAAGGGCTTCCGGGAGTTCGGCACCCTCGGCCTTGTCGAGCCGACGCCGTGCGCGATCTACGGCGCCCAGGCCACCGGGTGCGCCCCGGTATCCGAGGCCTTCCGCCAGGGCTGGGACGTGTGCCGTCCGGTCCGACCCGCCACGATCGCCAAATCCCTCGCCATCGGCAATCCGGCCGACGGTCCCTACGCGCTCGATGTCGTGCGCAGCACCGGCGGCGCGATCGCCGATGTCAGCGACGACGACATCGTCGAGGGCATCCGCCTGCTCGCCTGCACCGAGGGGATCTTCGCCGAGACTGCCGGCGGCGTTGTCGTCGCCACCTACCGCCGACTCCTGCAGGACGGGCTCATTGATCCCGATGCAGAGACCGTGCTGCTCAACACCGGTGATGGGCTCAAGACACTCGACGCCGTCACCGGGGTCGTCGGACCGACGGTCACCATCGATCCGGCCTTCACGTCCTTCGCCGCTGCACTCCCCGCGGACGGCACGCGATGAGCGCATCGGTGCGGATTCCCACGATCCTGCAGACCTACACCGCGGGTCAGGGCACGGTGACGGTCGAGGCGGCAACTCTCACCGAGCTGCTGGACGGCTTGGAGTCGGCGTACCCCGGCATCAGGGCACGGCTCGTCGATGACACAGGTGCGCTCCGCCGTTTCGTCAATGTGTACGTCGATGACGACGATGTGCGGTTCCTTGATGGTCTGGCGACCCCGATTCGTGACGGGGCGGCCGTGTCGATCATTCCCGCAGTCGCTGGTGGCTGACTAGGACGCACCGCGCGGCGACCAGCGGAACAGCAGCAGCGCCAGCACGCACCCGGCGATGGTCCAGCCGCCGAGGACGAGGGCGCAGGTCCCGAGCTGCCAGCTGCCGGAGGCTTCGATGACCTCGGCACCCTCAGGGAGGAAGACCGAACGCATGGCCTGCGTGAGCCACTTGAGCGGAAAGACGGACGCAAGATTCTGCATCCACGTGGGCAACTGCGTGAAGACGAAGAAGACACCGGAGATGAACTGCAGCACGAGAACGACCGGTGCGACGATCGCTGAGGCACCGCGGCCCTGCTTGGGCACGACGGAGTAGGCGATGCCGAGCAGGGTGCACGAGGCCAGTCCCAGCACGCTCACCCAGACGAAGGTGAGCCACGTGCCCGGTGCCGAGGGCAGATCGATGCCGTAGAACACGACGCCGACGACGAGCAGGATGATCATCTGCGCGACGTAGGCGACGAACACGGTGCCGGCCTTGCCGATGAAGTACGCCGCCTTCGGCATGGGCAGACCCTGCAGGCGCTTGAGGGTGCCGTCCTCGCGCTCCATGGGAATGGCGATGGCAAGGTTCTGGAACGACGTGTAGAGCACGCCGGAGGCGATCATCCCGGCGAGGAAGTACTGCGGGAACGTCAGTCCAGGCACACCGATGTCCTGTCCGGCGAACACCGAGCCGAAGATGACGAGCAGGATCATCGGGAGCAGGAAGTTGAAGAGTGCACTCTCCCGGTCGCGGAAGAACTGCTTGAGTTCGATCACGATGCGGCGGCCGCCGATCGACAGCACCCGGCTCACTGGTCATCACCGTCGATCAGCTCGAGGTAGATGTCCTCGAGGGTTGGGCGCCGGATCTGCAGGTGCGGGATCTCGTCGGGGAATCGTGCAGCCAGATCACGGACCGCCGCGGTCGGCGTACTCGTGAGCAGAGAATGCTCCTCACCCGCGTCACGCCAGGTGACACGTGCCTGAGCGGAGGCCCGGCCGCCTATATCAACCGGTGCATCACAGGCGACGATGCGGCCGCGCGCGATCACTGCCACGCGATCAGCCAGATGCTCGGCCTCATCGAGGTAGTGGGTCGTGAGCAGGATGGTGGTCCCTGCCTGCTTGAGCTCGGTGATGAGAGTCCAGAACTCCCGGCGGGCTGCGGGATCGAAGCCGGTTGTCGGCTCGTCGAGGAAGAGCACCTCGGGTCCACCGATGATCCCGAGGGCGACGTCGAGTCGCCTGCGCTGGCCGCCGGACAGGGTCGATGCGCGCGCTCCGACCTTCTCTGTCAGTCCGACCGCGTTGATGACCTGATCGGGGTCACGCGGCTGCGGGAAGTAGCCGGCGAAGTGACGGACCGCCTCTCGCACGGTGAGGTCACCGAGATCACGCGCCGACTGCAGCACGATGCCCACTCGCGCCTTCCAGGCGTCATTGCCACGTGCGGGATCGACGCCGAGCACACGCACATGACCGGAA
>CAZLHZ010000004.1:8023-23154 GCA_964559285.1 uncultured Actinomycetes bacterium
CTGAGCGATAGCCCGCGAGGATCTCGGTGGGCGGCGTCTTGCCCGCGCCGTTCGGTCCCAGGAGCGCCAGGCACTCACCGGCCGCGACTTCAAGAGTCACCCCATCGACGGCACGCAGGGCGCCGTACGTCTTGTGGAGGTCCGCAACCTCAATCACCGGCTTCGACACTCGTTCACCCTGTCCCTACCGGTTCAGTGTCGGCACGAACAGTTCCTGCAGGACAAGGTCAATGAGCGCAATCCACGCGTGGGCATCCATGGGTTCCGGCGAGACATCATCGGTGACCCGGCCCAGTGTGTAGGCCTGCAGGAAGATCGCGACAGCAGTGGGATCCACATCGGAACGGAACCACCCCTTCGACTGCGCCTCGCGGCACAGGTCTGCCAGAGCGGATGTCAGTCGAGCCTGCTCGGCGCCGAGGGAGGCTCGAAAGCGCTCGTTGGATCCTGCCAGTCCGAGGTCCCGCACTCGCTCGAAGCGCGACGCACGGCGCTCCTCGGACTGGCTGGCTCTCGTCAGCTGACCGATGGCTTCCCGGAATTGATCGCGGTCCTGCGACTCGGCGACGGCACGCGTGATGAAGGCGATGTCCTCATCCGCACGCCGGCTGAAGCGGCGCACCAGGGCAGCCTCGATGACGTGATTGAAGTCCTCAAAGTGGTGATAGAGCGATCCACGCGAGATCCCCGATGTCGTGAGCACAAGCTCAACCTGGAGGTCCTCCGGGGGCATCGTGTCCAGCAGGCCGACCGTCACCTCGATGAGGCGATCGCGTGTTGGATGCATGACCCGTGCCATGGCAGGAGGGTAGGCCATCGGTCGAGCCGGCACGATTCCGCTGTGCCGGGGGCGGAACATCCGATGCGTCCCGGACGACCGTCGCTCAGCCGGCAAGCGGATGCCCGGTCACGGTCACGGTGTCTCGGTCGCCGATGGACGACAGCACCCGGACCGTCACCCCGGCATAGGTCAGCGACTCCCCGGGGCCGAGCGGCGCACGGCCCTTGTCGCCACCGCCTGACGCACCATCGGACCCTTGAGTGCATCGATCGCCGTGTCGACGACGTACACCAGCACACCCTCATCCACCTGATTGCGGGAGTACGTCGATGCCGTGTCGTGACGCAGCACGCGACGACTCTCCATCACGAGGGCCCGCGTGGGGTCCAATCGCACCACGGCTGCCTTGATCCCGCGACCACGTTCCACCGCAGTGAGGGTGACGGTGTCATCAATCGTGGCACCGCTCAGACAGCGAATCTGCTCATCCCGAATCCAGCCGAGCAGCCAGCGATTCCAGGCGAGGTACTCCGGCGTTCCCGACAGTGGATCCCCCATGAGGTCCCACGTGCCGACGAATCGGTGCAGCCGCACGTAGTCCGAGGTGGAGCCGTCGTAGAGGTCCACCAGCCCGAGGGCATGACCGAGTTCGTGGGGGATGACCCGCCAGCCCCATGTCGACCAGGTGTCAGCCCCGAGTGCTGCCCCGCTGGTGATGACGGAGCCTTCTGCCGTCCTCACGCCGTCCCCAACCGATGTCACGACGAGGGCGGGGCTGTAGTCAATCGCCGTCGTCTCGCGATTGACCACCACGAGGACGGAGCTGACACCGGTGAAGTCGATGTGCCGATCGGCACGCCGCACCGCCGTCTGCATGTAGGTCGTCAGCGTCTCGGTGCTCGGACTCGCCGCGCGCGTGATGCCATAGGTCGATGCCTGATGCCGAAGGTGCACCCAGTGCAGGAGCGGCTCGAAGGTAATGTCCAGCCGGCCGTAGGAGACATCACGGAGATAGGCCTGAGCCGGCGCGAGCTCAGCCCACTCCGATGCGGGCGTGGCCGAACGGGAGCGACTGCCCGGGAAGTCGACGAAGATGACCGGCACGCGGACGCGACCTCGCGCCTTCATGCGCAGCGTCGACACCGGGAATCCCACGGACACGTAGTCGGCGGTGATGCCCGACCCGCGGGGGAGACGACAGGGCTCGACGGACTGCGGGGTCGCCGGGGGCCGGGCGGGCACGCTCGCAACGGCGGCAGGGGTGGCCCGGGGTGGCATATGCGTCACGGTCGCGGGACCGATGACGGCGACCAGCAGCGTGCTGATGCAGCACAGCCAGAACCAGCGACGGCGGGTCACCCGTCGAGGGTAACCCGCCGTCGCGGTGACGCTGGATCTACGAGCCGCTGACCGTGACCGTCAGGGTCGCGACGATGTCCTCGTGCACCCGGACCGAGGCCTTGTGCGTGCCGAGGGACTTGATGGGAGTCGGCAGTGACACAGCGCGACGATCGAGCGAGGGACCACCGGCGCGACGCACGGCCTCGACAACATCCGAGGTCGTGATGGAGCCGAAGAGTCGACCGCTCTCGCCGGCACGTGCCTGCAGGCGGATCGCCAGCCCCTCGAGCGAGGCCTTGATCTCCTTGGCATGCGCCAGATCGCGCACAACGCGCGCCTGACGGGCCCGGCGGATCTGGACGATCTGCTTCTCGCCGCCACGGGTCCACGTGATCGCCAGACCGCGGGGGACGAGGTAGTTGCGGCCGTAACCGTCCTTGACCTCCACGATGTCGCCGGGAGCGCCGAGGCCGGAGACCTCCTGAGTGAGGATGAGCTTCATCATGACTCCTAGCGGGTGCTCGCGGTGTAGGGGAGGAGCGCGACCTCGCGGGCCGTCTTCACGGCCTTGGCGATCTCACGCTGGTGCTGGGTGCAGCACCCGGTGACCCGACGCGCACGGATCTTGCCGCGATCGGAGATGTACTTGCGGAGCATGGACGTGTCCTTGTAGTCGACGTTGATCTCGTCGCTCTTGCAGAACACGCACACCTTCTTGCGGGGCTTGCGGATGACGGGCTTGGCCATGGGATGTCCTTTGTGACTGGGTGGGAATCGTCTGTGGGGAGGGAGTGGTTAGAAGGGGGGCTCGTCGAATGAGCCGCCGCCACCGCTCCATGAACCGCCGGAGCCACCGGAGGCCCAGGGGTCGTCAGCAGAACCGCCGCCGCCCCCGCCGCTGCCGCCGTCGAAGCCGCCGCCCCCACCGGCACCCTCGCCCTGGCCGATGGCGCCACCTACACCGGCGCCGCGCGCCACTCGAGTGATCTTGGCGGTGGCGTAGCGAAGAGCCGGACCGACATCGTCGACCTCAAGATCCAGCGAGGTGCGCTTCTCGCCCTCGCGGGTCTCGTAGGAGCGCTGCTTGAGCCGCCCGGTGACGATGACGCGCATCCCCTTCTGGAGGGATTCGGCCACGTTTTCGGCGTACTGCCGCCACACGCTGCAGCGCATGTAGACGGGATCTCCGTCCTTCCACTCATTCGTCGCCTTGTCGAGATAGCGAGAACTCGACGCGACCGTGAAGGATGCGACCGCGGCACCGCTGGAGGTGAACCGCAGTTCGGGGTCGTTGGTGAGGTTGCCGACGACCGTGACAGTGATGTCTCCGGCTGCCATGGCGACCTACTTGGCGTCCGTGCGGATGACCTTGGTGCGCAGCACGGCCTCATTGAGGTTGAGCTGGCGATCGAGCTCGAGGACTGCACTCGGGTTGGCCGTCATGGCCAGCAGCGCGTAGATGCCCTCAGCCTTCTTGTTGATGTCGTAGGCCAGACGACGTCGGCCCCAGATGTCCACCTTGGACACGGTTCCGCCGTCCTGACGCACGACATTGAGCAGGGTCTCGAGGCTCGGCGCAACGGTGCGCTCCTCGAGATCGGGGTCGAGAATGACCATCACTTCGTATGAACGCATGGGTGACCATGCCTCCTATGGACTAGGCGGCCACGGACTCTCCGTGGCAGGAGGTGCCTGCGTAGGGTACGGCCTTTCCCCGCGGGAGGGCCAATCGCCCTCGGGAAGGCGATGGCGGGGCCCGTCGCAGCCGATCGCGCACGGGTAGCCTCAACCCGTGCGCCTGGCGACCTGGAACGTGAACTCGGTGACCTCGCGGCTGCCGTTCCTCCTGCAGTGGCTCGCCGCGACCTCCCCGGATGTCGTCGCGCTCCAGGAGCTCAAGTGCCGCACGGAGGACTTCCCGACTGCCGCCCTGGCGGAGCTGGGCTACGAGAGCGCTGCCCACGGGGACGGCCGGTGGAATGGCGTCGCCCTGCTGTCACGGGTCGGGCTGGAAGAGGTCGTCCGTGACCTGCCGGGTCAGCCGGACTACGAAGGCTCGATCGAGCCGCGCGCGATCGGCGCGACCTGCGGCGGCGTGCGGGTGTGGAGCCTCTACGTCCCCAACGGCCGGGCGCCCGAGCACGACCACTACGCCTACAAGCTCCAGTGGTACGCCGCCCTGACGTCCGCCACCTCGGCCGAGCTGGCCACCTCCCCCGCGCGCCCGTTCGCCCTCATCGGCGATTTCAACATCGCCCCCACCGACGACGACGTGTGGGATCCGGCCGCATTCGCGGGATCGACACACGTCACCCCGGCCGAGCGGGCGGCCCTCGCCCAGGTGCGCGCGACGGGGCTCGCCGATGTCATGCCGCGCGCCCTCAAGGGCGCTCCGTTCACCTTCTGGGACTACCGGAACCTGGACTTCCCCAAGGGGCGCGGGATGCGGATCGACCTCATCTATGGCAACCCGTCGTTCACGGCCGCCGTCTCGGACGCGTGGGTCGACCGCGAGGCGCGCAAGGGCAAGGGCACCTCCGATCACGCCCCCGTCGTGGTCGACCTCGACGATGCGCGGCTTGCCGGATGAGCCTGAGCGTTCGGGCCATCACCGCGGCCCGCCATCTGGAGTGGGTGGCCTCCCGCGGCAGCGTGTCCTTCCTCCAGGTCCCCTCGTGGGGCGAGGTCAAGGCCGGGTGGCGGCACGAGTCCATCGGCTGGCTGGATGGTGACCGCCTCGTCGGTGCGGCCCTTGTGCTCTACCGACCGGTGCCGCGGCTCCCCCAGCGCAGCCTCGCCTACCTCCCCGAGGGTCCCGACCTCGATCGCAGCGGTGGTTCCTGGTCGACGGCCGAGTGGCTCGATCCGCTCATCGCCCATGCCCGCGACCGCGGGGCCTTCCTCGTCAAGGCTGGCCCGGCGATCCCCACCCGACGCTGGTCGGCCGACACGATCAAGGATGCCATCGCGTCCGGCGTGACCGGTCGCCTCGGCAGTCTCACCCCCGACTGGACCGACCCCGCGGCCCTCGCCCTCGCCGATGAACTCCGTCAGATCGGCTGGACCCGCGAGGAGGCCGAGGGTGCCGGATTCGGCGATGTCCAGCCGCGCTATGTGTTCCAGGTCCCGCTGGCCGGCCGGACCGAGGACGACCTCTTCGGCTCCTTCAATCAGCTCTGGCGCCGCAATATCCGCAAGGCTGAGAAGTCCGGGGTCGTCGTCGAGATCGGGACCTACGACGACCTCCCCGCCTTCCACGAGGTGTACGTCGAAACCGCAGCCCGTGATCGATTCACCCCCCGGGGCCTGGGCTACTTCCAGCGCATGTGGCGCGCGATGGCCGACGAGGATCCGCACCGGCTCACGCTCTATCTCGCGCGCCATGAGGGTCGCGTGGTCGCGGCGACGACGATGGTCCGGGTCGGTGATCACGCGTGGTATTCCTACGGTGCGTCGACGACAGCCGACCGTGAGGTGCGGCCCTCCAATGCCATCCAGTGGCGGATGATGACTGACGCCCTCGGCGGCGGCTGCACCGTCTATGACCTGCGTGGCATCTCCGACACCCTCGATCCGGCCGATCATCTTTTCGGACTCATTCAGTTCAAGCTCGGCACCGGTGGCTACGCGCAGGAGTACATCGGAGAGTGGGACCGCACCCTGCGTCCGCTCTGGGCCCGCGGCTTTGCGGCGTACATGAATCGCAAGGGGTGAGCCATGTCCTTCGACCTCGACATTGACGCCGCCCGCTGGCGCGCGCACATCGACAGCGTTGCCGGCGGTGCCGCGTCGATCGCCGACTGCCATCTCGTGCCGGTGATCAAGGGGCAGGGCTACGGACTCGGTGCGCAGCTCCTGCTTGGTGAGGCCACGCGCATCGGTGCGTCAACGGTCGCGCTCGGCACGATCAACGAGGTGTCGGACCTCTCGGATGCGTACGCCGGACAGCAGCTCGTGCTTGCGCCGTATGACCCCCGCGACCTGTCGGCAGCGCAAGAGTGGCACCGGCATCACGCGGCAACATCGGCCGGTCGACTGCTGCGCACGATCGCCTCGCCCGAGGCGCTGCGCGCGCTCGCGGAGTCGTCCCTGGCCGATCCGCGCGCGGGTGGTGGCATCGTCGTTGAAGGTCTCACGTCGATGCGTCGGTTCGGGATGACACCGCGGGTGATGGCCGAGGTGCTGACGGACGAGTCGGTGCGCACAGCGCTCGCCACCGGGGCACTCACCCTGCACGGTCTGGCCCTGCACCTGCCGCTCACCTCGCCGACCCCGAGTCGAGTGGACCAGGTGCTCGCGTGGTCGCGTGAGTGGTCCGATCTCACAGGGACGGTCGGTGCGCGCAGTGGCAGTGCTGCATCCGTCGAGACTGCACGCACCCTGTGGATCTCGCACCTGTCTGATGCCGACCTCGCCACCGTGCGCGCTGCCACCTCGATGGTGCTGCGCCCGCGGGTCGGGACTCGACTGTGGCACGGTGACCGCGGGGCCCTGCGTGCGAGTGGCACGGTTCTGGCGGTGCATCCGCTTGATCACCGCGAACCCGTCGGCTACCGCCAGCGCAGCGGTGACCGCGGGGCAACCCTCGTCGTCGTTGCCGGTGGCACCTCCCACGGCGTGGCACTGTCCGCACCGATCGCGGGCACGAGCACCCGCCAGCGCATCGGCGCGGCCCGCACCGGACTGCTCGAGGCGGTGGGCCGATCACGCTCACCATTCCGATGGGCCGGTCGGCGACTGTGGTTCGCCGAGCCACCCCATATGCACGTCTCGCTTGCGTGGATCCCGCGCGGTGGCGTCATCCCCGCCGTCGGTGATCGCCTGCCGGCAGAGGTGCGCTTCACGACCTCAACGTTCGATGAGGTCCGACTCAGCTAGATCGTCAGGCTCGGCATCACGATCGGTGTCGCGACGACGCAGCGTAAACCGGTCAGGGGCACCATCGAGCACGCCACCGCCCGGGTCATCCCGATCCTCCGGCCACCCGTCGATCCGGACGAGGTCGCGGTCAGGCTTGAGAATGTCGCGGACGACGAGGGCGCTGAACCAGATCGTGAATCCGATGTGCACGAGGATGAAGAAGGCGTACCACTGCTGGGTCATTCCCTTCGCATCCTCGATGCCAACACCAGCGAGGTACCACCAGACGGCGATGAAGTAGGCCACCTCGCCGACCTGCCAGATGAGGAAGTCCCGCCACTTCGGTCGCGCCATGACCGCCAGCGGGATCAGCCACAGGACGTACTGCGGTGAATAGACCTTGTTGGTGAGGCAGAAGGCCGCCACGACCAGGAAGGCCACCTGGGCGAATCGCGGTCGACGTGCCGCCGCGAGAGTGAGCCACGCGATGCCGACGCACAGCAGCAGGAATGTGCCGGTCGCCGCGAGGTTGAGGTACTGCGGAAGCACATAGGGCGCACCCAGCAGATAGAGGGCGTACCAGAACGATCCGAAGTCCATCCCGCGCGTGTTGCTGAATGTGTAGAAGTAGACCCAGCCATCGAAGTTGAGCACCATGAACGGCAGGTTGACGACGAGCCACGCGGCAGCGGCCGTCAGCACCGTCGTACCAAACGCGCGCAGTCGACCAGCGCGCAGACACAGGATGAGCAACGGGCCGAGGATGATGACGGGGTAGAACTTCGCCGCGATCGCGAGTCCGAGGACCATGCCCGCCCACGCCGGTCGCTTGCGGGCCCACAGCATCATGGCCAGCGCCGTGAGACCGACGGCGAGCAGATCCCAGTTGATGGTCGCCGCGAGGATGAGTCCGGGTGAGAGCGCCACCATCGCCGCATCCCACGGGCGACGACGCACAGTGAGCGCCGTTGCCGCCACAAGCATGACGACGAAGGGGGCCAGCAGGACAACGTTGACGTCGAAGAAGGTGGCCGGGGCATTGACGGCGGGGATCAGCGCCTTGATGCCGGTGGTGACGGCAGCGGCGATGTACATGAACACGCCGGTGAGGACGGGGTACTCCAGCGGGTGATCGGTGCCGGACTGGATGTAGGGGATGAGACCGCGATCGAAGCCGTGGATCGTGTAGAGCGGCGGGATGTCGCTGTAGCACAGATGCTCGTATCGCTCCGGTGACGCCCAGCCGGTGACGACACAGGACAGGTCGAGCAGGAACCCGACGGCGTAGGCGATGAGCCCGAGCAGGACCAGCGCGCGCACCGCCGTCCACCAGTGGCGGGTGGCGCGGGCTCGACGACCCTCGGGCCCGCCGATGAGCTCGCTGCCGCGCACAGCGACGGGATCTTCACGCGTGGGCAGGACGACCCGGTCCTCCGGTGTGTCAGTCACGCGTCACATCGTGCCGTATGCCGATGGCGCAGCGGCGGGTACAGCCCGCGGGTCGCGTGCCGGTCAGGAGGGACTGGCGCGTGCGGAGTCCGAAACGGAGCCGGAGATGCCGGACGTCCCGGATCCGGACGTGTCCGAGCCGGACGAGGCAGCAGATGACGGCGGTGGCACGGATTCATCCGAGGGCGAGGGTTCGCTGGAGGGCTCACCGGAGGAGTCGCCGGCGGAGGGTGACGCTGCGGCTGAGGAACTCGGCTCCGGCGTCGGGTCGGCAGACGACGAGGGAGAGGGAGCGTCGGTGGGGGCCGTCGATGTCGGTGACGGCTCCGCGGTCGGGGTGGCGGTCGGGGTCGCGGTCGAAGCCGGCGCGGACGGCGAGTCTCCACTGGAGGAGGCGGACGATGAGGTCGCGGATTCGGACGATGGGCTCGGCCGTGACGGGTCGGGCAGCGGCGCCGCGGAGGTGGGAGGTGCAGGCAGTGCCGAGGGCTCACCCGGGAAGTCGAGGGTGGGCTGACCCTCAAGTGCCCCCTGGGCGAATGTGGTCCAGATCTGCGCCGGGAACGAGCCCCCCGTCACGAGGTCGAGTCCGCCGGTGCCCGCGAGCGAGACCGGGCGTCCCTGCGCATCCTCCCGGGCCATGACGACGGCGGCCGAGACCTGAGGGGTGTAGCCGACGAACCACGCTGAGCGGTTGTCATCGGTGGTCCCGGTCTTGCCGGCTGCGGGCCGGCCCAGCGCGAGCGCCGCCTGGCCGCTGCCGTCGGTCACGACCGCGGCCAGGGCGTCGGTGACCTGCCGCGCGACCTCGGGCGTGAACTCCTGCACGCGGGCGGCCTGGTGGACGAGGAGTGCTGCACCATCCGGCCCTTCCACTCGGGCGAGGACCGTGGGCGTGACGCGCACCCCTCCCGCGGCGAATGTCGCGTAGCAGGTCGCCATGTCGACCGCCGACGGCGACGCCGTGCCCAGGACGAACGTGAGGTTCGCGGGCTGGGCACCCGGTGTCTCCTGCGGCAGCCCGGCCCGTCTCGCCGCATCCACGACGGCGTCGACCCCGATGTCGCGTTCGAGGTTGACGTAGGCGGTGTTGACCGAGTGCTCCGTCGCCGCGAGCAGGCTGATCGGTCCGTAGGACTCGTCGGCGAAGTTGGTCACCCGGTAGCCCTCGATGGTCTGCGGACTGCTGCCATCCCAGATCGACTCCATGTCGATCCCCTGCTCGAGGGCGGCCGCCAGAGCGAACGGCTTGAAGGTGGACCCTGCCTGGGCGAAACGCCTGGTCGCCGCATCGATCTGGTCGGTGACGTAGTCGGGTCCGCCGTACAGCGCCAGCACCTCCCCGGTGCCGGGCCGCACCGCCGCGAGCCCGAGGCGCAGGCCGCGGGTCTGGGAGCTCGGACCCGACGTTGCGACCGCCTCCTCAGCCGCACGCTGAGCCTGACGATCGAAGGTCGAGACGATCCGCAGCCCGCCACCCTCGATGACGGACTCCTCCCACCCGGTCGCGCGCAGTTCATCCGCGACCGCCTGCAGGAGGAAGCCCGTCGATCCGCCCAGACGATCCTGCGCCGGGCGACGCCGAATCTGCGGGAAGGCGAGGTCCTCCATGCCCCCGGCTGGGATCCAGCCCACCTCGTCCATCGCGGTCAGGACCGCACGCCACCGGGACTGCAGGCCCTCACGATCGTTTTCGGGGGCCAGCCCACTGGGTGAGCGGATGATCGCCGCCAGCATCGCCCCTTGGACCAGGTCGAGCTCACTGGCCGAGATCCCGAAGTAGGCGAGCGCCGCCGCCTCGATGCCGTAGGCCCCGCGGCCGAAGTAGATCGTGTTGAGGTAGTCCTCAAGGATCTCGTCCTTGGACACGACGGTCTCAAGCTTGATCGCGAGCGCGGCCTCCTGGACCTTGCGCCACCAGGTGCGCTCCGAGGTGAGGTAGGCGTTCTTGGCGTACTGCTGGGTGATCGTCGAGCCGCCCTGGGTCGCGCCGCCCGACGCGTTGTTCATGAGCGCGCGGCCGATCCCGCTGACGGAGAGCCCCCCGTGGTTGAAGAAGTCACGGTCCTCCGCAGCCAGCACCGCCTCGATGACCGGAACCGGCACCGCCGCGAGCGGGATGGAGCGTCGGGTCGCGTCCCCGAGCCGGCCGATCTCGGTGACCCCGTCGGACCAGTAGACGATCGTGGCCTGCGCGGCGGCGACCTCGCTCGGCTGGGGGACCGGCATCAGCGTGATGAGCAGGGTGACACCAACGACGACCGCGAGGAACAGACCGGCGACCGACAGGCCAAGGGCGAGCATCCACTGTCGGATGCGGCGGCTCAGCCGAGCAGGTCGGTCGGCCTCGCCGGGGGACGCCGCGGAATCCCGTCGCCGAGCACGTAGGACTGCAGCAGGTGATTCCACCTGCACTGCGGGCAGACCTCGACGTCGTAGACGCGGAATTCGCCGTACCTCCTCGCGAGGGCAGGCAGGTCCTCACCTGCCTGGGCCGAACCGGAGGCGTGCCCGAGCTGATCGCCGTAGACGTAATGCAGCACGGTGAGATCACCTCGCCGACACACCGGGCACGGCCTTCCCGCGGGCTCGCCGTGGAAACGCGCGGCGCGCAGCAGGTAGGGGTCGGCGTCGCAGACATCGAGTCCGTTGAACGCGGCCCCGCCGAAGAGGGCGCGCAGGACTGCGCGGCGCTGCATCCCGTAGTCGATGACCGCACGCGGCCGGGTCGGATCAGCTACCACCTCGGCCGGGGGCAGCGGCTCGCGGGCCGGGCGACGGGGCGGTGCGGAGGTGCCAACCCGGGTGCCTCGGGGGGTCGAGGAGCGTGGCGCTGGCACCCCGTCAGGGTACGCCGGACCCGGGGCCACCCGCCCCCGCGCAGGTGGCCGCTTCGGGGTCTGACGCGCCGTCGAGGCCGCGTGCAGCAGGATTCGCGGCCTTGATATATCGTTCCGATGTATCGGCGGCTGAGGTCGCCGACCATGCTCGTCGCGGATCCCCGCCCATGCGGGCACCCGCCCCACGAATCCGGAGACCAGATGCCTCGACGCGGTGATCTTCTGGAGTTCGCCGCCCTCGGCGTCCTCCATGATTCGCCGCTGCACGGCTACGAGCTGCGCAAGCGGCTCAACGGGGTGCTCGGAACCTTCCGGGCGATCTCCTACGGCTCGCTCTACCCCTGCCTCAAGAGCCTGGTCGCCCGCGGCCTGCTCGTGGAGCAGGAGGACAGCGGGTCCGGGTCCGCGGCCATGAGCCGCCGGGCTCGCATCGTCTACGCCCTCACCCCGGACGGCAAGGAGTACTTCGCCGGACTCCTGGGTGAAGCGGGACCGGACACGTGGGAGGACGAGCCCTTCACCGCGCGGCTGGCCTTCTTCGGGCAGACGGATGCGGCCGTGCGACTGCGAATCCTGCAGGGGAGGCGCAGCCGGCTTGAAGAGCGGCTGTCCCTGCTGCGCTCCTCACTCGGGCGCACCCGTGAGCGCATGGACACCTACACCCAGCAGCTCCAGCAGCACGGTCTCGACAGTGTCGAGCGCGAGGTCCGCTGGCTCACCGAGCTGATCGAGCACGAGATGTCAGATTCACGCACCACCTCCAGCAAGCCCACCCGTCAAGAACCCGAGCAGAACCCGGAAGGAACGTCATGAGCAAGGTTCGAGTCGCCATCGTCGGCGTTGGCAACTGCGCCGCATCCCTGGTCCAGGGCGTCCACTACTACCGTGATGCCGACCCGCGCGACCGCGTGCCCGGTCTCATGCACGTGCAGTTCGGCCCCTATCACGTGAGCGACGTGGAGTTCGTCGCCGCGTTCGACGTCGACTCCAAGAAGGTCGGCCTCGACTTGGCGGATGCGATCGGCGCGAGCGAGAACAACACGATCAAGATCTGCGATGTCCCGCGCACGGGCATCACTGTTCAGCGTGGTCACACGTACGACGGTCTCGGGAAGTACTACCGCGAGATGATCACCGAGTCCGAGGCGGAGCCCGTCGACATCGTCGCCACGCTGCGCGAGACGCAGGCCGATGTCCTCATCTGCTACCTGCCGGTGGGCTCTGAGGCGGCGGCGAAGTTCTACGCCCAGTGCGCTATCGACGCCAAGGTCGCGTTCGTCAATGCCCTCCCGGTCTTCATTGCCGGCACCCCCGAGTGGGCCAAGAAGTTCGCGGATGCCGGTGTCCCGATCGTCGGCGACGACATCAAGTCGCAGGTTGGCGCCACGATCACCCACCGTGTCCTCACGAAGCTCTTCGAGGACCGTGGTGTGGAGGTGCAGCGCACCTATCAGCTGAACGTCGGCGGCAACATGGACTTCAAGAACATGCTCGAGCGTGACCGTCTCGAGTCGAAGAAGATCTCCAAGACGCAGTCCGTGACCTCGCAGATCGATCGCGAGATGTCGCCCCGCAACGTGCACATCGGCCCGAGCGACTACGTCGCATGGCTGGATGACCGCAAGTGGGCGTTCGTGCGGCTCGAGGGCAAGGCCTTCGGCGACGTGCCCCTCAACCTTGAGTACAAGCTCGAGGTGTGGGACTCCCCGAACTCCGCCGGTGTCATCATCGACGCACTTCGTGCCGCGAAGATCGCCAAGGACCGCGGCATCGGTGGCCCCATCCTCTCGGCGTCCAGCTACTTCATGAAGTCGCCGCCCGAGCAGTACCCCGATGATGTCTGCCGCCAGCTGGTGGAGGACTTCATCGCGGGCACCGTCGACCGCTGACGCACTGACAAGCAGGTTCGGGGGCGCACGGAACTCCGTGCGCCCCCGAACGTTTGGAGAGGGTCGGATCGCGTTCACGCACTGTCCGCGCTGACACCCTGACGCCGCAATCCCGACCGCTAGGGTGCGCACATGAGCGGGACCGAGGAGCGCGCGAATGTCCGCGACCTGCTGCGGGTGCGCGATTTCCGCCGCCTCTACGCCACGCGGCTCACCGGCCAATTCGCCGATGGCCTCCTGCAAGCGTCCCTCGCGACCTTCGTCCTCTTCTCACCCGAGCGCCAGCCGACCGCTCTCAGCGTCGCGATCGCCTTTGCCGTTCTCTATCTCCCGTTCTCCTTCGTCGGACCCTTCGCCGGAGTGTTCCTCGATCGGTGGCGGAGACGCCAGGTGCTCGTTCGCGCCAATCTGCTCCGCGCACTCATGTGCGTCGGGCTCATTGCGCTGGTGCTCGCCCGACGGGACGGAGTCGATCTGGCTGTCGCGGTGCTCCTCACGCTCGGGGTGAGTCGGTTCGTCCTCGCGGGGCTGTCCGCGTCTCTACCCCATGTCGTTGACGGCCCTCACCTCGTGACCGCCAACGCCCTGGCCCCGACCTCCGGCACGATCGCGGGCGCGGCAGGCGGTCTCATCGGCGTGGCGCTCAGATCCGCGGCTGGAGGCGGCGACGGCGGCAGCGCCCTCGTGCTCGGTCTCGTCATCGTCGGCTACCTGTCCTCCGCGCTCATCGCCCGCCTCATGGCCCCCGACCTGCTCGGTCCCACCGGCGATCGGCCCGGTGACCGCGTCATCGATGTGCTTCGCGGACTCGTCGACGGGGCGCGGCAGCTGGTCCGACGACCGATCGCCGGGCGTTCGATCCTCATCGTCGCGGTTCATCGCATCGCCCTCGGCGCTCTCACGGCCGCGGCACTCCTGCTCTTCCGCAACCTCTTCAACCCCGGCAACCCCGATGCCGCCCTGCGTGACTTCGCCTTCACGACCGGACTGGCCGCCGCCGGTGCACTCCTCGGGGCGATCATCACCCCGCGCCTCACCCGGCGCCTGGGCGCGGTCGCCTGGACGGTCATCGCGGTCGGGCAAGCCGCCATCATCGTCACCGCGGGAATGCTCACCGTCAGCTATCCGGGACTGTTCGTCGCGGCCTTCTCGATCGGATTCGCCGGACAGTCGGCCAAGGTCTGTGCCGACACGCTCGTCCAGCGCTCGATTCCGGATGATCACCTCGGTCGGGTGTTCACCCTCTTCGACATGGCGGTCAACGTCGGTCTCGTCGCCGGCATCACCGCGATGGCCCTCACGTCACCGGCCGATGGCGTTGCCCCGTGGTCGTACCTCGGTGCCGGGCTCCTGCTGGCAGTCACGGTCACGTGGTACGGCGTCACCGCTCGTCGATCCGTCACTGCGGCAACCCCGTGAGTCGCGACAACGTGTGAGACGGTGTCCGCCATGAGCACTGCATCGGCGGGCCACGACACGACAGCGGCGAGCACCCCCACCCCGACGCGTCGATCCCCGGCACGGGCCATTGCTGCCGGAGTCCTCCTCGCCCTCGCGGCCCTCCTTCTCGCCCCGGCACTTGTCGGGCACTGGGGCCACCGCACCCTCGTCGACAGCGGGCGCTACCTCGACACGGTCGGTCCGCTCGCGGAGTCACCCGAGGTGCAGCAGGCCCTCACCGAGGCGGTCAGCGGTGCTCTCATCACGACCGTCAACACCACCGCAGTCGTCAGCGACCTGCTCGAACCGATCACGAGCCGCTGGCCCGCGACCGAGGCGCTGGTGGCCCCGATCTCACTCGGGGTCGACGGGGTCATTCGGGCGACGGTCGAGCGCATCGTCACGTCGGATGCCTTCATCACCCTGTGGCTCGAGGTCAATCGTCTGGCCCAGCAGGGGCTGCTCATCGCACTCGAGGGCAAGCCCGGCGGACCCGTGGACATCCAGGGTGATCAGGTCGTCCTCAACACG
>CAZLHZ010000005.1:0-7492 GCA_964559285.1 uncultured Actinomycetes bacterium
AACCGGGCACGTCCACCAGCGATGCTCGCCTTGTGGAGCTCGGGCTCACCAAGCGTCTCGATGACCGAACGCCGCGGGTGGTTCCCGCGTGACAGCGAGCATTCCGGACTGGGAGCCGACCTGGCCGTTCAGCGGCGCTCTCGACCACGTGCGGATCACTCCGTCGATGGTGGCTGAGCCGGGGCCGTGGACCTGCCGCGAGCAGATCGCCAAGAAGGCGCGTCCCGGTGTGCGTCCGGTGCGGTCCTCGCGCGACGGGGTCACGTATCCGCCGTACGCCACCTTCCCACTCGGTCTGGCCCGCAGTGCTCTCGTCATGCTGCTGGCGACACCGGAGGCCGAGCTGGGACTTGCTGCGGCGATGTCGCGCGCGGTGTCGGAGTGCCGCGAGGCCGTCGAACCGGAGACCCTGGCCGCGGCCACGGCGGCCGCGGAGGGCTACCTCGAGGTGCTCGAGCGACTGCGTGTCGAGGGTGTCGCGGTGGCCGACAGCATCGTGCGCCACACGTTCTACACCGCGGATCAGGGCGGGGGATCCGCCGTCACGGAGTGGTGGGCCTGGGGACTGCTGCATGTGTCTCGTGACAGCCAGGTCCGCGACTTCCATCTGCTGCGCTGGGGGACGGCCGGTGCGCGGCCGATGACGGATGCTGCCCTGGGGATCGTCGCCCGCGTGGCGGCGGAGGCCACGGTGGCGGCCGACGGATTGCGCTGGAGTGAGCGGTGGTACCCCGCCCCGGCCCAGCCGCGTCCCGGTGCCCGCGTCCGGGTGCACGAGATCGGCGTTCTCGACGGGTCCGTTGCCCTCCTCCTCGACTGCTCGGTTGAGGAGGCGCTGGGGCGCCACGAGAAGTCGCTTCCCGGTGCGCTCCTCGCGCTCGCCGGCGGATCCGCCACACCCGGCGGGCACTGCGCGGAATGCGCGATCCGCCCCGAGTGCACCGCGCTGCCGCGGTTGCGCGGAGTCAGCGGGGTCATCGCCCACTCCCCCTTCACCCGGCGATTCAGTCCCAGTGAGCTGGTGGCCGCCCGCAGCTGCACCTGGCGCCATCACCTGCACCGCGAGCTGCACCTGCCCGCAGAGCATGAGGGATCGACCGCAGCGCAGACTCGCGGATCCCGGGTGCACCGGTGGCTCGAGGAGGCGCACGGTCGCGGTGTGCCCTGCACCGCGGAGGATCTCCCGGAGTCCGGGGTTGGCGAGGTGGGCGAGCGCCTCGGCTGGGATGAGCCGACCGCCCGCGCCGTGCGGCGCTTCCTCCTGCCCCACCTCGAGCAGTGCCCTCTCGCGGGCGGCGAGGCGGTCGCTGTGTTCCCCGAGTGGACCCTCACCGCCTGGGATACCGACGCCGATGTCGTCCTCACGACACGCACCGACCTCGTCGTGGATCAGGGCGATGTCGTCGTGGTGCGCGAGACGAAGACGGCGGATGCGCGACGACTGCCCCCGGGTGAGTCGGACCTTCTCGACTACTTCCCCCAGGTGGCCCTCGCCGTGTGCCTCGTGGCCGATGGTCTGGATCCCGTCTCCGGACTCGTCGGCCCACCGCGACCGGGGGTCGTCGAGCTCGAGCTCCTCACCGAGGATCACGGTGCCGTCGTGCGCTTCTCCACGACGGATGAGGAGACGGTGCATCAGGCGCGCGTGGTCCTTGCGGAGTTGATCGACCCGCTGCTGGCAGCAGCGCCCCAGCCCGATCCCGGACCGCACTGCCGCTGGTGCCCGGTCTCCCGCTGGTGCGCCGTTGCTGAAGTCGCCGCTGATGAGGCCGTCGAGGTCGCTGACCCACTGGTGACACTGCCGTCGGCCGCCCCATCCGGAGCCGCTGGTGTGGCCACTGCTGTGCCGCATCCCTTGGACGTCGTCTTGCACATCGAGCCGGGAGAGCAGCTCGATGACATCCCCTTCTGAGTCCGGTCCGGTCGACACGCGCGCGCGCACCCGAGCGGCGGCTGCGGCCGCCGCGCCGGCGGTCTTCGTGCTCGTGTGGAGCACCGGGTTCCTCGGGGCGCGCTACGGCCTCCCCTACGCCGATCCCTTCGTCCTCCTCACCGTGCGGATGCTGCTCGCCGCCGTCCTGCTGCTCGTGCTCGCGGTCGTGCTGCGTCAGCCAATGCTCTCGTCTTGGCGGCAGGTCGGCTGGTCCGCGGTCATCGCCGTACCCCTGCATGTGCTCTATCTCGGGGGCGTCTTTTGGTCCATTGACGCCGGCCTGCCCGTGAGCGTCTCGGCACTCCTGGCGAGCATGCAGCCGGTGCTCGTCGCTGCGGCATCCGGCCCGGTGCTCGGTGAGCGGGTGAATGCCCGGCAGTGGGTCGGCATCGCCCTCGGTGCCGTGGGTGTCCTGCTCGTGCTCAGCCCCGGGCTGATGCGCACTGAGGGCGCCAGCTTCCCGCTCATCGCCGGTGTCGCCGCGCTCATCGCGCTGCTCGGGGGATCGACCGCCACCCTTCTGCAGCGCCGGGTCGGAGCAAGCATCCCCATGCTCGCCGGGACCTCGATGCAGTACGCCACCGCGGCGATCGTCCTCGGGGTGGCAGCGGTCGCGACCGAGCCGCTCACGATCGAGTGGACCGGGGCCTTCATCGGGGTTCTCGCCTGGATGGTGCTCGCGCTGTCGATCGGTGCGGTGCTGCTCATGTTCTGGCTGCTGCGCACTGGATCGGCCGCTCGATTTGCGAGCCTGTATTTCCTCGTCCCTCCGGTGACGCTCGTGGAGGCCTACCTGCTCTTCGGCGAGCGGCTCCCGGTGATTGAGCTCGCGGGATTCGCTCTTGCGGTCGTCGGGGTTGCCGTCGTTCAGCGCGCGGGTCGCACCTGATCGCGGCTGCTCACCTCACGACAGCGGCAGCCAGCCCGCGAAGAGTCCCAGCGTCACGCTGGTGATGAGCACGGTGGGAGTTCCCCGCTTGAACACGAAGATGAGGACCACCGCAATGAGCGAGATGATGAGCGGAACGATCTGGATGCTTGACAGCTGCGGCCACTGGGCGAAGAGCGTGCTCGTCATGAAGAGGACGGCGAGGCTGGCGATGACCCCGGTCACCGCGGCACCGATGCCGGTGAGGGCGCTGTGCAGGGGGGCGTAGGTGCGCAGCCTTTCGACAAAGGGCGCGCCGGCGAAGACGAACATGAAGCACGGGGCGAACGTCATCCACAGAGCGACGAGGGAGCCTAGGCATCCGGCGACGATCGGCGGCAGTCCACCCGGAGCCTGATAGCAGGCGACGAAGGCGATGAACTGGACCACGAGGATGAGCGGACCGGGGGTGGTTTCGGCCAGTCCGAGTCCGGTGGTCATATCGCGAGCGGTCACCCAGCCGTACCCCGCCACCGCCTGCTGGGCGACGTACCCGAGAACGGCGTAGGCGCCGCCGAAGGAGACGACCGCGGTGGTGGAGAAGAGCACCGCCTGCTGGGCGTAGATGCTGCCGGGCCCGAGCAGGAGCAGCAGCAGCGCCAGGGGCAGCAGCCACATCACCGCGCAGGCGAGGGCCGCGAGCAGGGTGGTTCGGGTGCGCGGCGTGACGGGCTGCGCTCTGTCGTCGGAGGCCGCGGCACTGGTGCTCCCGGGTGCATGCGGGTCTGCGGGCGGGCGCGGTGGCTCGCGGCGTACGCGGTCAATGAGCCAGCCGGCGAGAGCTGCCGCGACGACCACGGCCGGGAATGGCACATGAAGCACCGCGACGCAGATGAACGAACCGACAGCGATCGCGATCAGAGCCGGTGAGCGCAGTGTGCGCCGTCCAACCCTGATCACGGCCTGCAGCACCAGCGCGATCACCGCGCACTGCAGACCGACGACGAGACTGCGCGCGAGCGGCAGGTCGCCTACCGTGCTGTAGGCGATGGACAGTCCCAGCATGACGACGGCACCTGGCGCGATGAAGAGCAGGCCGGCGATGAGCCCGCCGCGGACGCCTCGCATGAGCCAGCCGAGGTAGGTGGCGAGCTGCTGGGCCTCCGGTCCGGGCAGGAGCATGCAGAAGTTCAGGGCGTGGACGAAGCGGTCCTCGGCGATGAGTCCGCGCCGATCCACGATCTCCCGATGCATGACCGCGATCTGTCCCGCGGGACCGCCGAAGCTGTTGAGACCGATCAGGGTCCACAGGCGGATACCGGGGAGTCGTTCGGCCATGTCGTCACGATAGTCAGTGGTGAGGCACTACTCTGCGGGCATGAGCCAGATGCATATCGAGCCGGCCGATCGTTCCTGGACGATCACCAAGGTCGTCGCCGTCGTTGTTGCGATCCTGACCGCGGCCTACATGCTGCCGTGGGCCATTGCTGCTGTGCGCGATGTGCCGCACTGGTCGGTGTTCTGGATCAATCTGCTGCTGGGCTGGACCATCGTTGGGTGGATCGTGGCACTCGTCATGGCCCTGCGCGCGCAGCGGGTCATCGTCACTGGCTGACCAGGTATCGCCCTCGGGTCACCTGCTCCCCGGTCAGGTGGCCTGCTCGTCGGCCACCTCGCGGATGAGTTGCTCAAGGCTGTCCCCGGACACCGGTCCGATGATCCGCACGGCGATGCGCCCAGCGCGATCCATGATGATCGTGCTGGGGAGCGCCTGCGGCGGGACGCCCGGGATGGTGGTGAGCAGGGTTCCCTCGGGGTCGACGATGCTCGGGTAGTTCATGCCGCTGTCGGCGATGAAGGCTGACGCCGCTGACGCATCATCGGACACGTTGAGTCCCAGAACGATGACCCCGAGTGAGCGGGTCAGCCCGGCGGTGACGATGATGCCGGGGATCTCCTCGCGGCACGGTGGGCACCATGACGCCCACGCGTTGACGACGACGACCGATCCCGCGAAGTCCGCCACGGTGAGCGACGTGGCCTGTCCCGGTCCGATCGCGCGGCCGGCGAGGGGAGGGGCCGGCTGCCGATCTGTCACGGGAATGCGGGTCACTCCCACGGACGCCACGTCGTCGCCCGGAGTGGACGGGCTCACGTTTCGAGAGGGACTCGTCCCGGAAGCGGTCGTCGCGGTGGGACCGGCTGCGCTCGTGCAGCCGGTCAGGGCGAAGAAAATCCCCACCACGGCCGCGACCACGCCGCTCTTCGCCACAGGTGCGTGGCGGGTCGAGGTTGCGGGCGTGTTGATCCGTGGGGTCTGCACGCTCTGCACTCCGAGATCGTACGGTGCGGTCACCGGTGATGGCCCGGTCTCATGGTCCTGTGAGGACTGGTCCCTCAGGCCCCCACATGGTCCAGCCCATGAGACGGTCGGATCGCCGTTCACCACGATCGAGAGGACACTGTCGCCATGACCGAGTACGTCTTCGATTTCGCCGAGGGCAGCAAGGACCAGAAGGATCTCCTCGGTGGCAAGGGCGCCAACCTTGCGGAGATGACACGGCTGGGTCTGCCGGTGCCGCCCGGGTTCACCATCACGACCGAGGCCTGCCGGGCGTTCCTCAAGGAGGGGCAGGAGCCCGCGGAGCTTCGGGTGCAGGTGACGATGGCCCTTCGCCGACTCGAGGACGCGGTTGGCCGTCGACTCGGAGATGTCGTCGATCCGCTGTTGGTGAGTGTGCGCTCCGGAGCGAAGTTCTCCATGCCGGGCATGATGGAGACGGTCCTCAACATCGGGCTCAACGACTACTCGATCGGCGGTCTGCAAGCAGCGACGGGCGACGAACGCTTTGCCTGGGACTCCTATCGCCGGCTCATCTCGATGTTCGGCAAGACCGTCATGGGAATCGAGCCGGAGGTGTTCTCCGACGCTCTTGATGAGGCAAAGCGCCACGCAGATGTCGTCGCGGATGTCGACCTCACCGCGAAAGATCTCCGGGCGCTCGTCGATCACTTCAAGTCTCTCGTGCGTGACCACGCGGGGGTGGAATTCCCGCAGGACCCTCGGGAGCAGCTCGACATGGCGGTGCGAGCCGTCTTCGAGTCCTGGAACACCCCGCGCGCGCGGCTCTATCGCCGCCGCGAGCGGATCGCCAACGACCTGGGCACCGCCGTCAACATCTGCACGATGGTCTTCGGCAATCAGGGTGAGACATCGGGGACGGGGGTGGCCTTCACACGTGATCCCGCGACGGGCAGGCAGGGCCACTACGGGGACTACTTGGCCAATGCTCAGGGAGAGGATGTCGTCGCGGGCATCCGCAACACCCTGAGCCTGGACGACTTCGCTGTGCTTGACCCGCAGTCCCATCAGCAGCTTCAGGTCATCATGCGCAAGCTGGAGACGCACTACCGAGACCTCTGTGACATTGAGTTCACGGTGGAGCGCGGCAAGCTCTGGATGCTGCAGACCCGCGTGGGCAAGCGGACCGCTGCCGCAGCCTTTCGAATCGCCACGCAGCTGGTTGATGAGCAACTCATCACCATGGATGAGGCTCTCCTGCGAGTCACGGGTGCCCAGTTGACACAGTTGATGTTCCCGCAGTTCGACCCCTCTGCCGCACGAGTCCTCGTCACGAAGGCGACACCGGCGTCACCGGGTGCCGCCGTGGGCAAAGCCGTCTTCAATTCGGCCGATGCGGTGGCCTGGGCAGAGCGTGGCGAGAAGGTCCTCCTCATCCGCCGGGAGACGAACCCTGACGATCTCGAAGGCATGATCGCTGCGGAGGGAATCCTCACGGCCCGAGGTGGCAAGACCTCGCATGCCGCCGTGGTGGCCCGCGGGATGGGCACCACGTGTGTGGTGGGGGCTGAGGACCTCGTGGTGGATCCGACCAGCCGTGAGGCGCGCGCCGGTGACGTGGTGATCCTCGAGGGGGATCTGGTCTCGATCGATGGATCAACCGGCGAGGTCTTCGCTGGGGCACTGGCCGTTGTCGCCTCCCCGGTGGCCCGCTATCTCGAAGAGGGTCTATCCGTGGCCCTCGAGGGAGCCGACGAGGAGACCGCCGCCCTCGTGAAAGCGGTCGATCGCCTGCTTCGACACGCCGATCGCTGCGCTCGACTGAAGGTCCGTGCCAATGCGGACACGCCCGAGGACGCGGTCCGAGCCCGCGGACTCGGTGGCCGTGGCATCGGTCTGTGCCGCACCGAGCACATGTTCCTCGGTGATCGCCGTGTACTCATTGAGCGCGTCATCCTGGCGGAGAACGCCGACGAGCGTCAGGCCGCCCTCGATGATCTCCTGCCGCTTCAGCGCGAGGACTTCCGCGGCATCCTCGAGGCGATGGATGGACTGCCCGTGACCATCCGCCTGCTGGACCCGCCGCTGCACGAGTTCCTGCCGGATCGCGCCGACCTCATGGTGCGCGTGGCCCGTGCTGAGGCGCGGGGTGAGTCGTCTGAG
The DNA here is from genome assembly GCA_964559285.1 of uncultured Actinomycetes bacterium. Taxonomy (GTDB): domain Bacteria; phylum Actinomycetota; class Actinomycetes; order S36-B12; family S36-B12; genus CAZLHZ01. The sequence continues at coordinate 7,267 of CAZLHZ010000005.1, forward strand.
ACCGATGAGCATCTGCTGGCGGCAGTCAACCGCCTGCACGAGTCCAACCCCATGCTGGGGCTGCGCGGGGTTCGACTCGGCTTGGTGATTCCAGGGCTCTTCGCACTGCAGGTGCGCGCTATTGCCCTCGCCACGGCAGATCTGATCCGGATGGGTCGGTCGCCGCGCGCTGAGATCATGGTGCCGCTCGTCGGCTCGGTGATGGAACTACTTCTCATCAAGGATG
>CAZLHZ010000005.1:7502-14727 GCA_964559285.1 uncultured Actinomycetes bacterium
AAGCGCTCGCCATCATCAGCGAGGTGGGCGAGAGTGAAAGCGTCGACCTGAGCTTCCCGATCGGGACGATGATCGAACTGCCGCGTGCGGCATTGACGGCCGGGCGCATTGCTGAAGCTGCCGAATTCTTCTCTTTCGGCACGAACGACCTGACCCAGACGACCTGGGGATTCAGTCGAGATGATGTCGAGGCGGCGTTCTTCGCGGCCTATCTTGAGAAGGGCATCTTCACCGTCTCGCCCTTCGAGACGATTGACGCCGATGGTGTCGGTGAACTCGTACGCATTGCCGTGCAGCGCGGACGTGAGCGGCGCCCGGATCTTCATCTGGGCGTGTGCGGCGAGCACGGCGGCGACCCGGAGTCGGTGCACTTCTTCCATCGCGTCGGGTTGGACTATGTCTCGTGCTCACCGATGCGGATTCCGGTGGCGCGTCTTGAGGCAGGTCGCGCCAGCATCACCGTCTAGGTGAGGTGGCCAGCACGCGCTGGGTTCGGGCTCGATTCTCACCGGAGACCACGAGGGCAACGGCTCCCACGACCACGGTGCATCCGACGATCACGTCAAGGGTGATTCCCTCATGGTGGAGCAGCGCACCGAGGGCCACGGCGACCACCGGGTTGACATAGGCGTACGTCGACACGAGTGACAGCGGGGCATGGTCGAGAAGCCAGACGAACGCGGTGTAGGCGCCCAGTGACCCGATGAGGACGAGGTAGGTGAAGGCCACCCAGGTGCGGGTCGAGATGGCGGACGGGTTGACCCTCTCGCCGATGAGCAATCCCACGATGGTGAGGGCAAGTCCGGAGCCGAGCAGTTGATAGGCGGTCATCACCCAGGGATTGCGTGGGGCGGCGATCCTCGGTGCCAGCCACGACATGAGTGCCCAGATGGCACTGCATCCCACGATCGCTGCGGACCAGACCACGACGTCCATGGATGTGCCGGACATCGCGGCCGTGCCGCCCGGCAGCAGGATGAACGCAAGCCCGGCGAGGCCGATGACGACGCCTATCACGGTCAGACGCGCTGGCCGATCACCGCTGAGGGCACGGATGACAATGGCGAAGACAGCGGTGGCGGCGAAGAGCAGTGCCTCCACGCCCGTGGGCACGTAGCGACTGGCAACCGCCACCGTGCCGACGCCGACGCCGAGCAGCCCCACCCCGAGCAGCAGCGCGTTCACTGCCTCGCGTCGTGGGATGACGAGGGTCCGAGGTCCCTTCACCAGGCTCAGGATGAGCGACAGGAGCACACCCGCCACCAGGAATCGAATCCCACTGCCGAGCAGGGGTTCGATGGTCTCCACCGTGACAGCCGTGCCGAGGTACGTCGATCCCCAGATGATCCAGACGCACAGAAGGGCCGCCCACAGCGCGAGACGCCGGGGAGCAGGTGGGGACGGCGGCGTTGCGCCGCCGAAGGTCACAGGGCGCCGAGGACGCAGGCGGCTGAGCTCGCGTTCACGCTGAACCCGTCCTCCTCCGGAAGCACGGCGGTGACGACCCCGTCTTCGATCACCATGGCGTAGCGCTTGGACCGGACGCCGAGACCGAACTGCGAGGCATCCACCTCCATGCCCACCGCCCGCGTGAAGTCGGCACCGGGATCGGCCACCATGAGAATGCTCTCGCCCACGCCGTGCGCTTGGCCCCAAGCGTCCATGACCCAGGCATCATTGACGCCGAGGCACAGGATGGCGTCCACGCCCTTGCCGCTGATCTCCGCCGCCTGCTGCACGAATCCGGGCAGGTGCTGCTTGGAGCAGCCTGGGGTGAAGGCCCCGGGGACAGCGAAGAGGACGACCTTGCCCTGTCCGGCGATCTCAGCCAGCGGAAGGGCGACCTGGGATCCGTCGCGCATGATGCGGACGGTCACCTCGGGAAGGGCATCACCGGCTGCGATCGACATGGGAACTCCTTGGGTGAGGGGGTGGCTGACTCGGGTGGCGTGGCCTCCCGAATCAGACGGCAGGGTAGTCCAGATCCGGAGCACCGACACCACGGTGGGTGGACGGGGGTGGCCGGGGGTGAACGCTCGATCGCGCCGACCGGGCCGGTGGTCGGCGGTCGAGGGAGCGGCCCGCGGTCGCCGTAGAGTGACCGCGTGATGCCGCCCGAGGAGCCCGCCCTCCACATCGAGGGCGTCGTCAAGAGATTCGGCGACCTCGTCGCGGTGAACGGCCTCACGCTCACCGTGCGCCCCGGCACCTGTCTCGGCCTGCTCGGCCCCAACGGTGCAGGTAAGAGCACGACGATGCGGATGCTCACGGGACAGGCCCACGCGGATGAAGGCCGGATCCGAGTCCTCGGCTACGACGTCCCCCGGGAGGGAACCCTCGCGCGTGCCGCGATGGGTGTCGTCCCGCAGGTCGACAACCTCGACGGGGAACTGACCTGCCGGGCCAACCTCACGGCCTACGCCGCCTACTGTCGCGTGCCGCGCAGCAAGCGCCCGGCGGCCGTCGCCCGTGCCCTCCAGATCGCCACTCTCACCGACCGCGCCGACACGGTCGTCGAGAAGCTGTCCGGTGGGATGAAGCGCCGCCTGCTGATCGCGCGTGGCCTCATCCACTCCCCTCGACTGGTGCTTCTTGACGAGCCGACGGTGGGCCTTGATCCGCAGGTGCGTGCCGATCTGTGGGGTCTCATCGACAATCTGCGCAACGAGGGCGTCACCATCGTGATGTCCACGCACTACATCGAGGAGGCCGAGCGCCTTGCCGACGATGTGGCGATCATGAGCCACGGGCGCATCGTCGAACAGGGCTCGCCATCGACTCTCCTGGCGACGCATGCCGGGACGACGGCAGCGGCGTACTACGGTCCGCCGACCCGTCTCGAGCAGATCGAAACAGCAGCCCGTGCCGCGGGATTCTCGACTCGACGCACCGGCCCTTCCGTCTCGGTGCTGCGCGCTGAATCAGCAACGGAAGGGTTCCTCGACTCACTCGGTGAACCGACCTTGCGGCCCGCCAATCTCGAGGACGTCTTCGTCCTGCTCACCGGCGAGGTGCTCGAGTGAATCGCGACTGGCGCATTGACCCCCGCTCCATCTCCGCCGTCTGGGTGCGCGAACTCCTGCTCTTTCGTCGCTACTGGAAGCCGACGAGCTTCGCCGCCGTCACCGAGCCGACGGTCTACCTCCTCGCGCTGGGTCTGGGTTTCGGTGCGCTGGTCAATCAGGTGGGTGGAGTTCCCTACGCACAGTTCGTCGGCACCGGCTCCGTAGCCTCAGCAGCCCTCTTCGCCTCCGTCTTCCCGGGCATGTTCAACACGTTCGTGGCTCGCGTCTACCAGAAGGTGTACGACGGAATCCTGGCCACGCCCATCACGGTGACCGAACTGGTTCTCGGTGAGGCGACTTGGATCGGCGTCAAAGCGGGTCTCTACGCCACGGCACCCCTGCTCATCACCATGCTGTTCTTCGGACTGACTCCCGCGTGGGGAATGATCGCCGTCCCCTTCGTCGCTATCCTCACCGGACTCGGGTTCGCCCTTCTCGGGCAGTGGCTCAGTGGCGTGGTGCGCACGATCGACTCGTTCAACTACGTGACGTCGGCACTCGTGACGCCGCTCTTCCTCGTGGCGGGCACCTACTTCCCACTCACCGGCCTTCCGGCCTGGGCGGTCGCAGTGGCCCAGATCAATCCGCTCTACCACTGTGTGCAATTGGTCCGCAACGCCTGCTACGGCTGGCAGGGCTGGGTTGATGTCTGGCACGTCGCATTCCTTGTCGGCTTTGCAGTGGTGATGGCCCTCTTGGCTGTCCCGCGTCTGTCCAAGCGCCTCATCGACTAGCGGCCACGTGTCCCCAGCGCTCTCACTCACGTCGTCACGCGCGAGGCTTGCGGCGTACGCCATCGCAGCGACGGTTGCACGCTCAGGCAACGGGGCTGTGGCCACCGCCATCGTGCTGTCAGTTCTCGGGGTCGGCGGTTCGGCTCAGGAGGGGTCGGTCATCGTGTCCTGCCTCACGGCCACCGCTGCCGTCGCCGGGCCGATCATGGGAGTGCGCCTCGAACGTGCGCACCGACCGCGGATCGCCATCGCGGTGGCACTGGGTGGACTCGCCATCGGCTGCGGGGCGCTTGCGCTCGGTATCGGCTCGTGGCCACTCATCGCACTCGCCGTGATCTCCGGACTCACGGGGCTGGCCTACCCCTCCGTCACCGGTGTGCTCTCATCACAGTTGCGGCCTCTCGTGCCGGGAGTTGCTCGTGGTCGCCTCGATGCCGTGGATGTCGGCACCTACAACGTGTCCGAGGTGGCGGGGCCGGCTCTCGTCGGTGCCGCGGTCGTTCTCGACAGTGCGGTGCCGGGTGCCATTGCGATGGAGATCGTGACAGTGCTCTTTGCCGTGTCCGCGGTTCTCGTCGGCCTGCTTCCCCTGCCCGATCGCAGTGGTGACGATGGGTCACCGCCACCCATCGCGGATGTCCTGCGATCTGGAATCGCCACCTTCGCCCGATCACGTGCCCTTCTGCAGGTGACAGTCACCAACACGGTCAACTTCGCCGCGACCGCCGCTCTCGTCATTGGCGGTCCCATGATGGGGCTGGAGCTCGGCTCCTCAGCAGGTCTGGGTGGAATCTTCCTGGCGGTCATCTCAGCGGGTGCGGTACTGGGCTCGCTGGTGTTCCTGCGGCGACCGATTGCAGCGGCGCCACACCGGACATTCACCGTCGTCGCCGCGGTGTACGCCGTCTCCCTCGGCTCCCTCGCGCTGGCCCCCAACCTCGCCATCATCATGGTGTTGGCATTCATTGCGGGGATTGTGCAGGCGCCGATGAACATCGCGGTCTTTGCGACTCGAGATCGCGAATCGTCCGAGGACACTCGGGCATTCGTCTTCGTGACCGCGTCATCCCTGAAGACGGCAGCCTTTGCAGTCGGCTCGCTCCTTGTAGCAGGTCTTGTGGGTGTCGGCTGGCGTGGGCTCTTCGTCATCGCTGCAGGCTGGCAGGTGGTCGCCCTTCTGGTTGGGTGGATCGTCGTGTTGCGACTGCCGAAGAATGACGATGCCGACTAGCGTCGACGTGATCTGAGGAGGATTCCCATGCCAACAGCCCTCAACCGCACTCGACTGGCTGAGCTGCTGACTCGCGAGCGTGCGCTCTATGCGGCGCGTACGCCGAATTCGCGTACCTGCTACGAGAAGTCGACGCACCTGCTGGGCCGGGTGCCGATGACGTGGATGAACAAGTGGTCGGGTGGCTATCCCCTCTATCTGGCCACCGCCTCCGGAAACCGCGTGGTCGATGTGGATGGCCACGAGTACATCGACTTCGCCCTCGGGGACACCGGTGCGATGGCCGGGCACTCGCCGCGCGCCACGGTCGAGGCGGTGCACCGACGCATCGGCGATCTTGGCGGCATCACCACGATGATGCCGACCGATGACGGTGAATGGGTCGCCGGTGAGCTGGCCCGGCGGTTCGGGATGCCCCTGTGGTCGTTCGCCCTCACGGCAACGGATGCCAACCGCTGGGCGCTGCGCCTGGCCAGACTTGTCACGGGTCGCGCGAAGGTGCTCGCGTTCTCCTACTGCTACCACGGCTCCGTCGATGAGACCTTCGTCGTTCGTGGACCGGCGGGGGAGACACTCACCCGCCCGGGCAATGTCGGACCTGCCGTTGCAGTCTCGAGCACCACGCGTGCGGCCGAGTTCAACGACCTGTCCTCGGTTGAGGCCGCACTCGCCCACGGAGACGTGGCGGTGGTGATCACTGAACCGGCGCTGACGAACATCGGGATCGTGCTGCCGGAGCCGGGCTTTCTTGAAGGTCTTCGTGACCTGTGCACGCGCTATGGCGCCCTGCTGCTCATCGATGAGACGCACACGTTCTCGGCGGGACCGGGTGGATGCACACGGGCATGGGGACTGTCGCCGGACATCGTGACGATCGGGAAGAGCATTGGGGGTGGCATTCCCTCCGGGGCCTACGGCATCACGCAGGAGATCGCGGACCGGATCTCCGCTCATCAGGAAGCCGACCTCGTCGATGTCGGCGGTGTCGGTGGCACTCTGGCGGGAAATGTCCTGTCCACGGCCGCGATGCGGGCGACGCTCAGTGAGGTGCTCACGGATGCGGTGTTCCCCGGCATGATTGATCTCGCAACGGTATTCCGCGCCGATGTGGAGTCGGTGCTTGCAGACTTTGATGTTCCGTGGTCGATCACCCAGCTGGGTGCGCGGGCGGAGTACCGCTTCACCTCACCCGCACCGAGGACCGGCACCCAGTCAGCTGCTGCGGGTGACGATGAGCTTGATGAGTTTCTCCACCTCTTCATGGCCAATCGCGGTGTGCTCCTGACTCCGTTCCACAACATGGCGCTCATGTGCCCGACGACAACGGCGGCAGATGTTGCCCGGCACTCCGTTCTCTTCCGAGCGGCTATTGCGGATCTGCGCGAGCAGTAGCCCGCTGAGCCCACCGCGTCAGGGTCGGGCCAGAGCCACGACGGTCACGTCATCACGCTGCCAGTCGGCAGCGCGCTGACGAGCCGCGGCCGTGACCGCGGCCACCAACTCAGCCACTCCACCGGGCAAATGGTCACCCGGCCACGGACCGACAAGTCCGCGAATACCCTCCTCCTCGAGCTCGCGACCGCCCCGATCATGCGACTCCAGCAGACCGTCGGTGAACGCGAGGATGGCCTGCCCTTCGCCAAGATGGCACTGCCTGTCCTGCCAGCCCCCGCCGAGACACGAGAGAAGAGGGCCGGTCGCCTCCAGACGTGACTCGACGCCGCCAAGCATGAGGGGTGGATGGTGCCCGGCATTCGCCCAGCACACGGAACCGGTGAGCGGATCCACGGTCATCACGACAACGGTGGCGAAGCGCTCTTCCTCCGCAGCAAAGCTGCGGCCGGCCGCCGTGATCGCCTCTGCCGGAGATCCGCCGCTCTCAAGCACAGTGACGATGACATGGCGCACGCGTAGGGCGCAGATACCAGCCTCGGGGCCGTGACCGGAGACATCACACAGACTGACGGCCAGCAGGCCGGAGGGAAGGAGGCGGGCATCCCACCAGTCGCCCGCGAGAACCCCCTCGGCTGGTGAGAGAACTCCGGCGATATCGAGACCATCAATCTCCGGCAGATCTCCCATGCCGAGCTCGCGGCGTACGGCAGCAACGACGGGCGCATCCTGGGCGAGACCCTCGCGCGCCATGCGTGCCTCATCAATCTCCGTGACGAGTTGTCGACGCAGCTGCTCGGCAT
>CAZLHZ010000005.1:14802-17291 GCA_964559285.1 uncultured Actinomycetes bacterium
ACCGCCATCAATTCGGGGGGACCCGATGGGTCGATCGGCTGATGATGCTCTCCACGGCGCGCCACATCGCGCAACTGACGCCGCAGGGCATCAATGGGCATGAGGACCCAGGTGCGCAGACCAAGGAGCAGCACGAGCGACGCGGCCAGCACGATGAGCGCGGCCGTCGTGAGCGCGATCCCGAGCTCGCGGGCGATACCGGCGAGGACATCGAACGCTGCCGCACGCCTGGTGTCGACCAGGGCGCGAATCGCCCGGGCGCTGTCGACACTGGCGAGGTAAGCCGACCACGCGGCCGCTGACTGGGTGATCCGTGCGGCCGCCGCTCGATCCCCGGCATCCACCGCCGCGATCGCTGGCTGCGCGTCCATCCGCCACCACAGCCCCCGAGCCTGTTGCGCGGTCGTCACGAGATCGCCGAGCTCTGGATCACCGACCGCATCACGCGTCAGGGCCTCGAGACTGGCATCCCCGCGTGCAACGGTGAGTTCCAGCGCATCGCGAAATGAGGTGTCCCCCGTGAGGATGTAGTCCTGAAGGTCTCCCTCTGCCTCGATGCGCGACAGGACAAGAGCATCCGCCTGCGTGGAGGTAGGAACCGCATCAATAAAGACGGCACGACCCGCATCGATCGCTGCGGTGAAGCGCAGTGCCACGACGCTGATGAGGACGACCAGCATCGCCAGGCCGACCGTCGCCGCCGTCGCCACCCGCGCCCGAAGGGTCACGACGGCAGGCTAGTCGTCTGGACATGGCGTGACGACGACACCGTCGGCCGCGGCACTCGCCTCACCGCGTGTCATCGCGCGGGAGCGTGACGGTGTGTCATCTCACTTCATCGCCGGCCACCCCTCCCACGTTCGGGAACAGTGGGCGAGGATGGGCGGGTGATGGAGGATCGCGATCGTGGACTCCTCTCCGCGGTCATTGCGGTCGCCGCGGGGTTGGAGCTGGGGGCGACCCTCCGCAGGATTGTGTCCGCGGCTGTCGACCTCGTGGATGCGAGTTACGGGGCACTCGGAGTCCTCGGACCGGATGGACGCGTGGATGATTTCGTCCACGTGGGCATCGACGAGTCCACGGCCCGGCGCGTCGGTGCCCTGCCCACGGGTCAGGGAATCCTCGGGCTCCTCGTGCGTCATCCGGTCCCGTTGCGCCTCGACGACCTCACGAGGCATCCCGGGGCAGCCGGCCTGCCGCCCCATCACCCACCGATGACGACCTTCCTCGGTGTGCCGGTGCGCGTGCGAGGTGACGTCTTCGGCAATCTCTATCTGACCGAGAAGCGCGGTGGCGGCAGTTTCACCGCGGAGGACGAACGCACCGTCATGGCTCTGGCGGCGGCGGCGGCCGTTGCGATCGAGAACGCTCGCCTCTTTGAATCCACGCGGGCCAGAGGTCGCTGGCAGCGCGCGGTCACCGAGATCGACACAGCGGTGCTCGCCGGCGCATCGCCCTCGGAGGTGCTCGCGGCCGTGGGTTCGCGTGCCCGGACACTCACCGGTGCCGATGTGGCGCTCGTGGCCCTGGGCACCCCCCGAGGCTTGACGGTGGAGACCGTGTCCGTGCGCGACTCGGACCCCGATGGCGGTGTCGACATCGGACGGACGGCACGTGACACGGCGTGGTCGTGGACGGGCGCGGTCATCCCGCAGGGGTCACGGCTGCACATGGCGTTCGACGACGGACTCGTCATCACCGAGCGGGGTCTGGAGCTCCCGTTCCCGACGTACGCCGCCCAGCCCGCCGCATTCGAATCCGTCGCCGCCCTGCCACTGCGGACATCGGAACGAGTGCTCGGCGTGCTCGTGCTGCTGTGGGAGTCCTCCCCGCGTGTGATGTCGGGGGAGAGCCTGGAGCTTGCGGAGGCGTTCGCGACGCAGGCCGCCGTGACTCTCGTACTCGCGGAAGCGCGGCGCGAGCATGAGCGACTCGCGGTCTATGAGGACCGTGATCGCATTGCTCGAGACCTGCACGATCTCGTCATCCAGCGTCTTTTCGCCACCGGCATGCTGCTGCAGGGGGCGATGCGCGTGGACGACCTGCCAGAGAAGTCACGGGAGCGCATCGAGCGGTCCATCGACGAACTCGATGCCACCGTGAAGGAGATTCGACAGACGATCTTCGCTCTGCATGAGCCGATCGATGGGCCGGCAAGCGGATTGCGCGGTCGAATCGTGCGCGAGGTGGCCTCGGCGACGACAACACTCGGGTATCAGCCCGGTGTGCGGTTCAGTGGACCGGTGGACTCCGTCGTGCCGTCGGCGGTGGCCGATCACCTGTTGGCGGCACTGCGTGAGGCGTTGACGAATGCCGCCAAGCATGCGCGGGCGGCAAGGGTTGATGTTCTCGTCGAGGCACATGGCGACGAGGTGCAGCTCATCGTGTCTGACGACGGTGTGGGGATCCCTGAGGGAGTGGGGCGCCGATCCGGACTGGCCAACCTGGTCGCACGCGCAACGGAACTCGGGGGAACCTGTGCTGTCGAA
>CAZLHZ010000005.1:17301-22332 GCA_964559285.1 uncultured Actinomycetes bacterium
CAGGACGCGGCCGACGTGGCAGCCGTCGAGGGCGTGCTGTCGAAGGTGCGGGGCCCGGTACCCGCCTGATCTGGCGGGTACCGGTCGCCTGAACCCTCAGGTGGTGGTGGCGGACCCCGCAGGAACCCAGGTCCCCGTCCCGTTGGCGTTGACCATCGCGATCTGGACCTCCCACGTGCCGACACCCATGCCGCTGATCGTGGAGGTTCGGCCGGCCAGATCCCTCGACGGAAGGTCCACCTCCGCGGTCCACGTTGGACTGCTCGCCCCGCGGTAGCGGACCTTCACCCCGGTGAGGGGGGAGCCGCCGGTGGTGCCGGGAGTCCACGTCACGGTGAAGGCCCCGACGCCACCGGTGACACCGGCAGCCGAGGGCGGACCGGGCACGGTCGTCGAGATGGGGAGCGTCGCGGTGGCCCACGGTGAATGACGCGCGCCCAGCAGGGAGCGCACCCGCAGGGTGGCGGTGCCATCGGCCCAGCCGCTGGTGCTGATGCTTGCTGGGCTGCCACCGGTGATGGCGATCCAGCGCGTGGCACCCGGCTTGCGGTACTCCGCCTCGTAGCCCGTCACATTGGGGGCACCCGCCGTGTCCGGCAGCACTGCGGACCATGCGGCGGTAGCGGTGGCGGTTTCGCGATCGTGGGTGAAGGTGAGGCCGATCGGCATCGGGCGTGCTCCGGTGGCCATCCGGGTTGTCGTGGCTGCGGTCCACGCGCTGACATCGCCATTGCTGCGCTGGCTGCGCAGCTGGAAGGTGGCACGTGATCCGGGGATGGCCGCGATCGAGGCGGTGCGCGCCTTGGCGGCCACGGTCGCGATCCGATTCCAGTCGCCGACGGGCTGGCCCGCGGCGTCGACGAAACGGATGGCGATGGCCGTGCCGGACAGCCCGGCGGCAACCGTGGGGGCGCTCCACGTCAACGCAAAGCCGCGCGAGGTGGCGGTGACCTCCACCCCTAGCGGCTCGGAAATGTCCTGAGCCCACACGGTCGCGGTGGAGCGTGCGGCTCGGCTGAATCCGGCGGCATTGATGGCGGTGACGTTGATCTGGTTCTCACCAGCACTCGCGGTGACGGTGGCGGTGCGTAGAGCACCGTCGACCAGCTGCTCCTGAGTGACGTCATCGGGTCCGGTCCACCGGATCCGGTAGGCGCGGGTAGGCACACCGCCGGTGGCGCGGGGCTCCCAGGTGACGGTGAGCGAGGTGGTGCCGCCGATGGTGCTGGTGATCGTCGGCGCCTGCGGCACCGTCCGCGGTCGGATCGTGCCCTCGAGCGTTGCGGCAGGGCCCATCCCCCCGGCGCTGCGCGCGGAGACGCGCACTCGGTAGCGGGTGCCGTTCACCAGGTCGACGAGGGTGGCGCCCGTGCTCACCGTCGTCGTGGACGACCAGGTGGTGCCATCGGTCGACCACTCGACGAGGTAGTCGCGCACCTTGCGCGCCCCGACCAGCTCGGCCGGAGCTGTCCAGCGCAGGGTGAGCGTGCCATCGCCGGGATCGACGACCAGGCCCGTTGGTGCACCGGGCGGTCCGGTGGGAGTGGCGGTGGCCAGTGCGGAGGGACGACCCCGTCCCGCGGCGGAGGTGGCCGAGACGCGGAATGTGTAGCGCAGCCCGTTGACGAGTCCGGGCACGGTGGCAGTGCGGGCCGAGGCCGAGACCGTGAGGGTGTTGTCCACCGGCCAGCTGCTGCCGCCGTCGAGAGACCACTCAATGGCATAGCCGGTGATAGATCCGGCCCCGCGCTCAGGGACCGTCCACGTGACGGTGGCGAGGCCATCCCCCGCGGTGGCTCCAGCGGTCGCGGGCGGATCGGGGAGGCGGGCCGGGGTAGCGGCCGAGGAGGTCCCGGGTAGCAGCGCCACGGCGAGGGCACCGGCGACGAGGGCGGTGGCCGCTCGCACCGTCGCCATGCGAATCATCGAGGTCATCTGTCACCACTTATCAGGGCGGTTGCCCGCTCAGGGGAAGGACTCGACTCCTGCGAGAGGGTCCGTGGCCGAGGGTACCCCGATGCGGGGTGGGATCTCGGCTCAGCGGCGCGTTCGGCGCCGGTCAGTGACCGCGTTCGGCTTCGATATCCATCCGCACGGCGTAGGCGGCCGCCTGGGTTCGCCGCTCCATGCCGAGCTTGGCCAGCAGGCTGGAGACGTAGTTCTTCACCGTCTTCTCGGCCAGATGCAGGGTGTCCCCGATCTGCCGGTTCGTGAGCCCCTCCCCGATGAGGTGGAGGATCCGACGCTCCTGCTCGCTGAGAGCCTCGACGCGCGGATCCGTGCGCTGGCCGTCCCGGATCCGCTCAAGCACCCGCTGCGTCGCCAGCGGATCGAGCAGTGATCGACCCGCCGCGACCTGCCGGATGGCATCCACCAGGTCGTGACCGCGGATGTCCTTGAGAACGTAGCCCGATGCGCCGGCCATGATCGCGTCGAAGAGCGCCTCGTCATCGGCGTACGACGTGAGCATGAGGCAGGAGATGCCGGGATCGGCGGCGCGGATGTCGCGGCACACCTCAATCCCACTCCCGTCGGGGAGCCGGACATCGAGGACCGCCACCTGCGGGCGAGCCGCCGGGATGCGGGTGAGTGCCTCATGCGCTATGCCGGCCTCGCCGACCACCTCGAGGTCGTCCTCCATGCCGAGGAGATCGGCCAGTCCGCGGCGTACGACCTCGTGGTCGTCCATGAGGAAGACGCGAATGGTCATGGCACCTCCAGATCCGGGGAGTGATGTCACCCTACGCCGAACTATGGAACGGGACGGCCTTCCGACCCGATGCTTCGGTGGTTAGATCGGGGTGTGCTCGAGCCTTCCGTCGACGATCTCGACCAGCCGGTCACCCTGCTGACTCCCGAGGGGGAGCGTGTTGACGATACGCGCTACCCGTTGGAGATCAGCGCCGCCGAACTTCAGGGCCTCTATCGCGACATGGTCCTCATCCGGCGGATTGATGATGAAGGGACAGCGCTGCAACGTCAGGGTGAGCTCGGCATCTGGGCCTCGTGTCGGGGCCAGGAGGCGGCTCAGGTCGGCTCGGCGCGCGCGTTGCGCTCCGATGACATGGCGTTCCCGACCTATCGCGAGCATGGTGTGGCGTGGTTGCGAGGAGTCGACCTGAACGATGTCACCGCCGTCTTCCGCGGGGCCTCTAACGGAGGGTGGGATCCGCACGCTACCGGCACTGCCCACTACATGATCGTCATCGGCGATCAGTGCCCGCATGCGGTCGGCTACGCCATGGGTATTCAGCGCGATGGTGCGGAGTCAGCGGCACTCGCCTACTTCGGTGACGGTGCCACGAGTCAGGGCGATGTGCACGAGTCCTTCGTCTTCTCGTCGGTCTTCCGCGCCCCCGTCGTGTTCTTCTGCCAGAACAACCAGTGGGCCATCTCGCATCCGCAGCATCGACAGTCGACCGTTCCGCTCTATCGTCGAGCGCACGGTTACGGCTTCCCCGGCGTGCGGGTTGATGGCAATGACGTGCTCGCGGTTCTCGCCGTGACACGACAGGCGCTGGCGGATGCGCGCGCTGGTCGTGGTCCGACGCTCATCGAGGCGCACACCTACCGCATGGGTGCTCACACCACCTCCGACGATCCGACGCGCTATCGCGACTCGGTGGAGCTCGAGGTGTGGAAGCTCCGTGATCCCATCGAGCGGGTGAAGGCCCATCTTGCCCGCACGGGTGCTGCAGACCGTTCGTTCTTCGATGATGTCGCAGCGCAGGCCGACGAACTTGGTCGCCGCGTGCGCGAGACGGTGACGACGATGCCGACGCCGGATCCCGATCTCATGTTCCAGTCGGTGTACGCCGAACCCCATCCGGTTATCGCCTCAGAGCGTGCGATCGTCCACGGCCTCACCGCGGCTGCAGAGCGTGAGGCAGCTGGGGAGGTGATGGGCCGATGACCGAGCTCACGATGGCCAAGGCCATCAACGCCGGCCTGCGACGGGCGCTGGAGCGTGACCCGAAGGTCCTTCTATTCGGCGAGGACATCGGCCGACTCGGTGGTGTCTTCCGAGTGACAGACGGTCTGCAAGCGGAGTTCGGCGAGGATCGCGTCGTCGACGCTCCACTGGCTGAGAGCACGATCGTCGGTGCATCCGTTGGCCTGGCCATGCGTGGCTATCGCACTGTCGTGGAGATCCAGTTCGACGGATTCGTGTTCCCGGCATTCGATCAGATCGTCACGCAGGTGGCGAAGTACCGCACCCGGTCCGCCGGACATCTCTCGATGCCCCTGGTGATCCGCATCCCCTACGGCGGCGGCATCGGTGCGGTCGAGCATCACAGTGAGTCACCGGAGGCCTACTTCTGCCACACCCCGGGCCTGCGCGTGCTCAGCCCCTCATCACCCATGGAGGCCTACGTCCTCATCCAGCAGGCGATCGCCTCGCCGGATCCGGTGGTGTTCCTTGAGCCGAAACGCCGCTACTGGGAACGCGGTGAGGTGGACCTCGACGTTGACGCGCTGGATGTCAGCGCTGCCGGGTCCCCGTGGCAGGGCCGAATCGCACGTGCCGGGCGCGATGTCACCGTCGCGTGCTACGGCCCCATGGTGCACACCTGTCTCGAGGCGGCCGAGGTGGCGGCCGAGGACGACGTGAGCGTGGAGGTCGTGGACCTGCGCAGCCTCTCGCCGCTGGACATCGACCTGCTCGCGACATCGGTTGAACGCACCGGACGCCTCGTCATCGTGCATGAGGCTCCCGGCTTCGCCGGACTTGGTGCGGAGATCGCCGCCTCCATCATGAGTCGCTGCTTCTTCTCCCTCGAGTCGCCGGTGGTGCGGGTGTGCGGGTGGAACACGCCCTACCCCCCGAGTCGGCTGGAGAGTGTCTATCTGCCCGATGTGGATCGCGTTCTCGATGGCATCGATGAGGCCCTGAGGTGAGGCGATGACGACACACGTGAGCGAGTTCCGACTACCCGATGTCGGGGAGGGCCTCACGGAGGCCGAGGTGGTGCGCTGGCTCGTGAGTGTGGGCGACAGCGTGTCGATCAACCAGATGGTCGTGGAGGTGGA
>CAZLHZ010000006.1:0-19805 GCA_964559285.1 uncultured Actinomycetes bacterium
GGAGGCCGCCGGCGTCAGCGAGGCCACCGTGAGTCGGGTCCTCAACGGTCAGCCGGGACCCTCGCAGGCCACCCGCGAGAAGGTCCTCCAGGCCGTCGACATGCTCGGCTACGAGCGCCCCGCCGCCCTGCGCCAGCGCAGTGCCGGACTCGTCGGACTCATCGTGCCCGAGCTGCACAACCTCGTCTTCCCGCGTTTCGCCCAGGTGATCGAGGACATCCTCTCGCGCCAGCACTTCACACCGGTGCTGTGCACACAGACACCCGGTGGGGTCTCCGAGGATGACTACATCGCGATGCTGCTCGAGCGCAACGTCTCCGGAATCATCTTCGTCTCCGGCGCCCACGCGAGCGTCACCGCCGACCATGAGCGCTATCACCGACTCCGGGCGCGCAACCTGCCGATCGTCATGATCAATGGGTACGTCGCAGACATCGACGCACCGTTCGTGTCCTGTGACGATGCTGCGGCGATCTCCCTGCCCGTGCAGCACCTGCACGATCTCGGCCATCGCCGCATCGGACTTGCAATCGGTCCGGGTCGCTACACCCCGGTCATCCGCAAGGTCGCCAGCTTCGACAGCTCGATGCGCAGCATCGTCGGAGAGTCCGATCCTGCGAGCCTCATCGCCACGACCGACTTCAGTGTCGACGGTGGCGATGCCGCTGCCCGCCAGCTTGTCGACCGAGGGTGCACCGCGATCATCTGCGGGTCGGACATGATGGCGCTCGGAGCGATCCGGGCACTGCGAGCACTGGGGCTCGACGTACCCCGCGATGTGTCGGTTGTCGGCTTCGACAACAGTCCCATGCTCGACTTCACCGATCCCCCTCTCACGAGCGTTCATCAGCCGGTGGAGGCCATGGGGGCAGTCGCGACGACAGGGCTCATCGATGAGATTGCGGGCAAGCCCGCGCCACGCGCAGAGATGATCTTCCGCCCCGATCTGGTGGTGCGTGAGTCGACCGCACCGGTCAAGGACCTCACGCGGCATCAGCGTGAGTCACGGAGCGCGTGACGGTGCATGGGGTTGAATACCAGCGTGCCTGACTCGTCCCCAGAATCCGCCAGTGCCGCCGCAGTGCGACCCCCCGGTCGATGGAAGGTCACCGCGATCATCGCTCTGGCGATGGTGATCGTGGCCGCGGTCTACGCTCTCGTCGTGTCGGCCTACTCGGCCAGTCTCAGCGGCACCAGACCCGATCCGGATCCTCCTGTGGGTGGGGTCGCCGTGGTCTTCTCGCTCGAGGACATCGATCCCGGTGAACAGCGGGTCACCGGAACCCTGCAGATCTACCCGTCATCGGGCCTGCTCAATCCGGACGGGACCCTGTCCGAGTCGATCAGCATCCTCATCACGCCATCGATCTCGCGTACCGCGATCATCTTCACCGTCGGGGAGATCCCGGCACCGCAGGAGGTGATCCTGCCGGCGTCCGGAACGGTGCAGGAGTACCCGCTCGATCGCTACAGCCTCGGCACCTTCATCACTCCCTTCATCCTGGACTCGGGCGCTGATCCGGACTACCTGCCGGTTGAGGCCACCACCTACGTCGACCTTGCCGGATGGGTCGGGGTGGAGCCACCGGTGCCGATGCCCATGGTGCAGGCCGGGGTTGGGGACTGGATCGGCAAGGACGTCCTCGACACGTCACTGCAGCGCTCGCCCTCCACGATGATGCTGTCGGTCCTGCTTCTCCTGCTGCTCATGAGTCTGGCCACCGTGGCGGTCCTGGTGACCCTCGCCATCGCGCGCGGACGCCTCAAGGCCGAGTTCGGTCCGGTGAGCTGGCTCACGGCCATGCTCTTCGCCGTGCTCCCGGTGCGCGGATTCTTCCCGGGGTCGCCGCCGATCGGGTCGTGGATGGACATCCTCATCGTGTTCTGGGTGATCCTGCTCATCATGGTGTGCGTCGCGGCGGTCGCGGCGATGCTGCTGAGCCGAGCACGTGCGGCGGCACATGCGGCAAAGCGCGCTGCCCTGCAGTCGCAGGTCACACCCGCAACTCCCGGGGTCACTCCGCCGCCCGACGACACGGTGGGCTAGCTCGAGCGAGAGGGCGCCACCTCGGCCACCGAGGCCCGCCCCTGGTGATCCGCGATGGCCTAGCCTTCTGACACCCGACGTCACGGAGAGGCCCCATGACCACGACCCCTTGGCACGGCATTCTCGTCGCCACCGCCCTGCCCTTCCACGACGACCTGTCGGTGGACTACGACCGCTATGCCGAGCATGTCTCGTGGCTCGTCGCCAACGGCTGCCACGGCGTCGTCCCCAACGGCTCCCTCGGTGAATATCAGACCCTGAGCCGCGAGGAGCGGGCCCGGGTCATCGAGACCGCGGTCGCCGCGGTCAAGCCCCTCGGTGGGCGAGTGATGGCCGGAGCATCGGCGTACGACGCTGCCGAATCTCGCCGCTGGGCGGAGCAGGCTGCCGAGGCCGGAGCGGACGTCGTCATGCTGCTGCCACCCAACACCTACCGCGCCCCTCGCCATGCCGTCGTGCAGCACTTCCGTGAGGCCGCAAAGGCCGGACTTCCGGTCATGGCCTACAACAACCCGTTCGACACCAAGGTCGACATGCTCCCCGACCTGCTCGCTGAGCTCTATCACGAGGGTCTCATCGTCGCGGTCAAGGAGTTCACCGGTGATGTTCGCCGGTTCTACGAGATCAAGGAGCTCGCCCCGGGCCTGGACATCAGCATCGGCTCCGACGACGTCGCCCTCGAGCTCGCCATCGCCGGCGCCACCGGATGGGTCGCCGGCTACAACAACGCCTTCCCCGCCACCACGCGCGAGCTCTACGACGCCGCCATCGCCCGCGACCTCGATCGCGCGCTGCCGCTCTACCGTGACCTGCACCCCCTGCTGCGCTGGGATTCCAAGACCGAGTTCGTCCAGGCGATCAAGCTGTCGATGGACATGGCGGGGCGGTACGGCGGACCCTGTCGCCCGCCCCGGGTGCCGCTGGCCCCCGGGCAGGAGGCTGCGGTGCGAGCGGCTACCGAGCAGGCTCTGGCGAAGGGCTTCCACTGATGCGTGCCCGTCGGGTCTTCCACGCGGTCGACTCGCACACCGAGGGAATGCCCACGCGCGTCATCGTCGGCGGCATCGGGCAGATCCCAGGCAGCACGATGATGGAGCGACGGCTGCACGTCATGGAGCACATGGATGACATCCGCACCCTGCTCATGTATGAACCGCGCGGGCACAGCGCCATGAGCGGGGCGATCCTGCAGCCGCCCACGCGACCCGATGCCGACTGGGGGGTCGTCTATATCGAGGTGTCCGGGTGCCTGCCGATGTGCGGTCACGGCACGATCGGGGTCGCGACGGTGCTTGTCGAGACCGGCATGGTCGAGGTCACCGAGCCGACGACACGCATCCGGCTCGACACCCCCGCCGGACTCGTTCTCGCCGACGTCGCCGTGCGTGATGGACGGGCCCTGTCGGTCACCCTCACGAATGTGCCCTCGTTCGCCTTCGGCTTCGATCTCACCGTCGACGTCGCCGGGCTCGGACCGATCACCTACGACATGGCCTTCGGTGGCAACTTCTACGCCATCCTCGATGCGGCCACGCTTGGCGTGGAGTTCGATCGCGCTCACAAGGACGAGATCCTGCGGCGGTCACTGGCACTCATGAACGCGATCAACACCCAGGCGCAGGCGGGGGGGGTGCACCCGACCGAGCCCGCGGTGCGTGGCTGCCATCACGTGCAGGTGCTCGCACCCGGATCCGATTCCCGCCGGTCACGGCACGCGATGGCGATCCACCCGGGCTGGTTCGATCGCTCGCCGTGCGGCACCGGCACCTCCGCACGCATGGCCCAGCTGCATGCCCGCGGCGAGCTGCCACTGAATGTCGACTTCGACAATGAGTCGTTCATCGGCACGCACTTCATCGGCCGACTGATCGACACGACCACAGTGGGCGAGGTGCCTGCCGTCATTCCGACGATCACCGGTCGAGCCTGGGTCACCGGAACGGCGCAGTACTTCCTCTCCGACGACGATCCCTTCCCCGCCGGCTTCCTGCTCTGAGTCAGGCAGCAAACACACGCCATGCCCCACCTTCCCCTCTCCGCCGACGCGGTTGTCATCGGTGCCGGCATCGTCGGCGCGAGCTGCGCGCACTACCTTGCCGACGCCGGGCTCCACGTCGTCGTCGTCGACCGCGGTCCGGTGAGCAGCGGCACAACCAGCGCCGGTGAGGGCAACATCCTCGTCTCCGACAAGGACGAGGGTCCGGAACTCGATCTCGCCCTGCTGTCGATCGCGCAATGGCGGGCGATGGGAGAGCGTCTGGGCGATCGCTGTGAACTCGAGGCCAAGGGCGGTCTCATCGTCGCGAGCGCACCGCGCACTCTGGCGGCCCTGCGGGCACGCGGCGTGGCACAGCGCGCCACCGGAGTCGACGTTATCGATGTCGCGGCAGACGACCTGCATGACCTCGAGCCGCACCTGACACCCGGGCTCGCCGGCGGTGCGCTCTATCCGCAGGACATGCAGGTGCAGCCCATGCTGGCCGCCGCTCTCGCCCTCGCGCTGCCACGCGACACCGGTTCGATCACCACCGTCCCCGGATGCACCGTGCTCGGGATCGAGCTGGATGTGAGCGGCGCGGTGACCGGCGTACGCACCAGTGAGGGGTTCATTGCAACACCGCACGTGGTCAACGCGGCGGGCACGTGGGGCACCGCGGTTGCGCAGATGGCAGGAGTGAATGTGCCCGTGCTGCCGCGTCGCGGATTCATCCTCGTTACCGAGCCGCTCCCGCTTGTCATCCGGCGCAAGGTCTACACCGCGGAGTACGTCGACAATGTCGCGAGCTCCGATGCAGGTCTTGAGACGTCGACGGTCGTGGAGGGCACGCGCGCGGGCACGGTGCTCATCGGTGCGAGTCGCCAGCGAGTGGGCTTCGATCGCACCCTCGACTGGGAGGTCATCGCACTGCTCGCGGCGAAGGCCATTGCCGTGTTCCCGTTCCTGCGCGATGTGAGTCTGCTGCGGACGTACGCCGGACTCCGGCCCTACTGCCCCGATCACCTTCCCGTCATTGGACCCGATCCACGCGTGCCCGGACTGCATCACGCCTGCGGACATGAAGGGGCGGGCATCGGCCTGGCTCCCGCGACCGGGCGGCTGGTGGCTCAGGCGCTCACCGGCGCCCCGACGGATCTGCCGCTCGCGCCCTTCGCTCCGGATCGATTCGATGGGAGGGATCATGAGTGACGTGACGATGAGCAGTGATGAGTCGCCGAGCAGTGGCGAGTCGCTGAACGGTGACGCGACGATGATCGACCTGCACCTCGACGGCGCGGCCATCCCGGCGCGACCGGGGCAGACACTCGCTGCGGCGCTCATCGCCGCGGGGCATCGCTCCTGGCGCACCACCCGGGTCGCGGGTCGACCGCGCGGGCTCTTCTGCGGGATCGGTGCCTGCTACGACTGCCTTGTCGTCCTCAACGGGCGGCCGAACACGCGGGCCTGCCTCGTCGTCGTCGAACCGGGCGATGTCGTCCAGACCCAGGAAGGGACCGGTCATGGCCGCCTCGGGTGAGTCGATGCGACCGTCGGAGCGGCACGCGAGTGCGCTCGGCGCGGTGGCAGGCAGCGCCAAGGCGTCAACCGCGCCAGCATCCCTGACCGCGGACATCGCCGTCATCGGCGCCGGGCCTGCCGGGACCGCGGCGGCCGTCATCGCCGCCGAATCCGGTGCCCGGGTCATCCTCATCGATGCCGGATCTCGACCTGGCGGGCAGTACTACCGCCGCCCCGCCGATCCCTACCTCACCTCACCTGCGCATCATCCCTGGCCCGCCTTCGATGAACTCGAGGCACGGCTGACCGCAGCCGCCGGGGGACACCGCGCCGGTAGTCGCGGCCCGCTCACCATCAGGCACGCAATGACGGTGTGGAGCGCCTCCGGCACCGGCCCCTTCACCCTGCGGCTGCGCGGTGACGAGCGTCATCCCGATCACCTCGAGACCATCACTGCTCGCGCCGTCGTCATCGCGACCGGTGCCGTGGACCGGCAGTTGCCCTTTCCTGGATGGGACCTGCCCGGGGTCATGAGCGGCGGTGCTGCGCAGTCCCTCATCAAGGCCTCGGGTGTGCTTCCCGGGCAGCGCGTGGTCGTGGCCGGTACCGGACCATTCCTCCTCGCGGTCGCCGCCACCGTCCTCGAGGCAGGGGGCACGGTCGCTGCAGTCATCGAGGCGAATTCCCCCGAGCGTCTGCTCATGCGCATCCCGGCACTGCTGCCACAGGCCACCCATGTCAACGAGCTCGCCCGCTTCACCGCGCTTCTCGCCCGCCATCGCGTGCCCTATCTGCGGCAGCACCGCGTCCTTGCCGCGCACGGCGATGACCTCCTGACGCGAGTGACGGTCGGTCGCGTTGATGCGCAGTGGCGGCGTACGGCCACGGCTTCACGCGACATCACCTGCGACGCGCTCGCGATCGGATTCGGGTTCACCGCGCAGCTTGACCTGCTGCAGCAACTCGGTGCCGAGGTCGCGCGACAGTCCGACGGCGGCATTGCCGCGGTCATCGACAGCGCGCAGCGCACGACCGTGCCGGGAGTGCTCGCCTGCGGAGAGACGACGGGGATCGGCGGTGCCGAGCTCGCGTTGCGTGAAGGTCTTGTGGCAGGTGCTGCGGCAGCGCGGGCCGTGGGATGCGAGCCGGTGCTGCGTGATCGGGAGCTGACGCGTGACATCGCGTGGGTACGCCGGAACCGGGCCGCCCAGAGCGCGCTTCAGTCGGCGTTCGCGGTGCACGAGGGATGGCAGGCAGATCTCGCACCGGACACGATCGTGTGCCGCTGCGAGGAGGTGACGGCCGGACAGGTGCGGTCGGCGATCGTCGATCTTGGGGCGACCGATGCGCGCACGGTCAAGCTCCTCACCCGCGCAGGGATGGGCTGGTGCCAGGGCCGGATGTGCGCGGTTGGGGTGGAGGGGATGTGCGCGCAGTTCGGGCCTTCCGACCCGCGCGGTGGGATCCGGCCGATCGCGGTGCCGGTGCCGCTGGGAGCCCTGGCGGCCCTGGCGTCCGGGTCAGAGCAGGCTGCCCAGGAGTCGTAGCGGGCCGGTGAGTGCGGCACTATTCTGCCGATATCGGCATAATAGTTCTGCTGAGCGGAGGGGCGCATGGATCTTGCTCATCCCCTCGCCGTCGTCGTCCCCACGCTCGACGGGGAGGTACTCCGGGTGCTGGCCGGGGCGGAGGCGGACTTCACCACCGCGCAGGTGCACCGCATCGTGGGGCGAGCCAGTCTGCGCGGGATTGCCAACACCCTGACCCGCCTCGTCGATCAGGGGATCGTCCGACGCAAACCCGTGGGACGGGCGTGGCTCTACGCACTCAATCGCGACCATCTGGCTGCCCCCCACGTGATTGGCCTAGCTCAGCAGCGCCATGAACTCGTCCGCCGGATCAGCGCAGATGTGGCGGGGTGGGAGATCCTCCCCGTGTTCGGTGCCGTTTTCGGCTCAGCCGTTCGTGCGGACCACACCACCGCCAGCGACATCGACCTCTTCCTCATCCGCCCCGAGCAGGTGGACGAATCTGTTTGGGAAGGGCAGACGGAGGTGCTCACGCGACGCATCGTTGCGTGGACCGGCAATGACGCACGCCTGCTCGAGATGACCTATGCACAGGTGGTGGAGCGTGGCTTCCAAGAACCCGTGCTGCTGTCGATACTCAGCGAGGGTATCCCCGTGAGCGGGGATCACGCATGGTTCACCAGCACACTCAGGGGAGATCGACAACGATGACCGCCCGACCGCGTCCGTGCACTCCCGAGGTGACGGCCGGTCGGCTACGCAAGGCTCGTCAGTTTGCCACCGCATTCACGATTGTCTGGGAGTTCGCCGACCGGCCTGATGATGTTGCAGATGCCTGTGCAACCCTGGCCGTCCACGCAGGAATTGCTGCCGCTGATGTGCTCTGCTGCCGCTCACTCGGGCATCATCACCAGGGCGGTGATCACCACGGCGCTCTGGCACTTCTCACTCAGATCGACCCCCACCTGGCGCGCCACCTGAAGGTCCTTCTGGAGGCGAAGACCCTGGCTGGCTACGGCCACGATCCGGTGTCCCCGGCGAGTCTAAGACGATGTGAACGGGCGATGTCGAACCTCGTGCGGGCGGCACTCAACGCGCCGTGACTCGGGGCACCGCCCTGATCACCACGAGGTCGATCACACCAAGGTGATCTCGATCCCCACCCGCTCACTCGGCGCTGACCGGCGGCGCAGTCGCTCCCCCCAGGCGATGGCCTTGGCCATGAAGCCGTACTTCTTCTCGATCTTCTCCAGCACAACTGCCGTCTCCGACGCATCGAGCAATCGGGCTCGCGCATCGTGAACGTCACCGTTCACGCGACCGCGCATATCGCACGGAGCTATTGTCACGCGTCCGTCATTGCGGATCCGCTTGGCCTTTCCCGATGCGGCATCCGTGATGACGAGCAGTCGATCCCCATCACGAACCTGCCACACCGGGGTCGGCACCGCACTGCCATCACGTCGGAACGTCGTGAGCGAGATGTACTTCTGCGCACCAAGGTGATCGATCGCCGTCATAAGGCCACTCTAGGAGGCGACCGGGACAACAACCTCGTTATGCCGCAGGAACCAGGGGGTCCACGGTGGGTCGAAGCGGGCGAAGCGTGGCGGTCCCGCAGGGGTCACGCCATCTCGGGCCAGCGCCTTCATCAGCTGATCGACATGGTCGCGATAGGCCGCCCACGTCCAGCGCCCCGAGTATCGCAGTGCCGCCGCCCGCTCCGGTGGCATTCGGCGCACCGTGATCGACGAATCATTCGGGGCCGGGGGCACTCCGACGGTCATGGACGCCGGGAGCACGAAGGACACGAGGTGATCGCGGGTCTCAGCATCGCTGTTGTACGCCGCCACCGAGTCATCACTGATCTGCGGCACATGCACCACCGGCGCCGTCATCGCGATGGACTGCCCAGCAGCATTGGCCCCACCGATGTAGGACACGAGCCGTCGAAAGGCAGCCGTCGCCGCACTCTCGAAGTCCGTGTCCAGTCGCACTTCGGCGATCAGGTGCTCGGGATAGTGCCGCACCTCGTAGTCGCGGCGCTTCTCGATGAGGTCATAGGGCTGCTGCTCCGTCACGTGATCACCGTACGCCGGTTCAGCGGCTCAGCGCGAGGGACTCCCCGGCAGCAAGGTCGACAAGCTCAATTCCCTCAGTCAGAGCATCACGCAGATCGGGGATGCCACCGCGCACACGGTAGGCAGCGCGCTGCCACGCGCTCATGTCCCGGCGCGGATCGGTGGCGGTAGGAACGACCCGACGAGCACCGGCGGCGGTCGCCGCTTCGGCTGCCGCTTCGGGCCGCGCGGTCACCGGCAGTACGACCGCAGTGACGCTCTCTGCCGGCAGGATCGCCACATCCAGCGGAGCCAGCGACTTCGCGGTGGCACGAGTCGGCTGGTGCGGCTCGATCCAGAGCCGACCGCACGTGCTGTCTGTCGCATCCTGCGCTTCGATGAGCCATCCGATCGCGATGATTCCCAGAGGGAGCCCTGTGCGGGTGGCCGTGACCGTGAGCCGTCCACCGTCACGGCACTCGAAAGCGTGCGAGTCACCCGGCCGCACCGCACGTGCATCACGCACACCGTGTCGTCGGGCCAGACGCGCACTTGCTGACGTGCCCAGCACCGGGGTGTTGGTCATTGCCCGAAGGGTGTCCGGCCTCAGGTGATCATTGACTGAGGTACACAGCAGGATCGCGGCCACGTTGATATCACTGGTTCGGATCTCGTCGAGTCCGGCGTACCTCCCCTCATGCCGACGATCGAAAGAGCCGCCGATGGGGTCGGCCGTCAACCACGGGTCGATGAGGATCGACGTGCCGGCATAGGACAGCTGCCAGCTTTGATAGTCATCAAGTCGGGTGAGGATCATGACCGGACCGATCAGTGGCAGGACTTCGGCGAATCCGGAACATCAAGGGCCGGATTGCGTCGGAAGAATCCAAACGGCTTGAGGGCGAAGCCGATCCGCTCCACCGGCATGACCGGCCAGTCTTCCGGCCGCGCGAAGTGTGTCGTGCCGAACGAGTGCCACAGGACGATGGGCGCATCGGCGATCTGGCGACCCTGCGCGATCCATGCCGGCAGGCCATCACCACCCGGATGGAGGTTGGGCATCTCCCCGGATGGGTAGCGCTGGCTTGCGTCGTACCGCGTGACCCACAGCGCCGACTTCGCGAAGGTGGCGCGCTTGGCGACGGCCGACTGGTCATCAGCGATCATCATCGCGCCGACCGCGGGGACGAGCTTGTAGGCAACGGCATCATCGAAGTCATTTCGTGACTGCTCATTCTTGATCAGCCAGGTGCGACCGCGCGTGGCGTCGGTGTCACGTCGGCCTTCCGTCTCCGTTGTCAGCGTCGTTGCCTGCTTGCGGATCGCATTGCCACGTGGGCTCTCGGGCCCCATCGGGACGGGTAGGGCGTCGACCTCGACCACAGAGTTGAGGGGGCCATCGACACTGGGATCGATGCGCACGCAGAAGAAGTGCTGGTGGTGCTGGCCGGCGAGCTCGGGTCCAACTCGGCCGAGATAGGGCGAGGACTCGCCCGCGGGAAGCACTGCGGTCTGGATGATGCCGGTCAGCTTGACCTCGCACTCGATGGTGCCGTCCTGGTAGAAGTACCAGAAGAAGCCGTAGTCGTAATTGCCAACGGTGGCCCAGAACGAGATCACGAGGCGCCGTGCACGGCGAACCCAGTTGCCGCCGAAGCGCCAGTTCGCACCGCGCCACAGGACGCCGAAGTCCTCCTCGTGCAGGCAGATCGCACGATCAAGGGTGTAGGGATTGCCGCGCCCATCAGCCATGTAGGCGTCGAAGTAGTAGATCGTGCCGAGGCAGTCGCAGCCGAGGGTGAGTGAGTTGGCGAGTGCACCCAAACCATATTCCCCTGCATCGAACGCGCTGCGCCAGAAGTGAGACTCCTTGGGGTAGCCGTAGGGAACGACCATTTCGCCGAAGGCGAGTCGCGAGACGATCGGTCGGACGGTGCCGTCGTCGTCATAGGTCACGTCATGCAGGACCATGCCCTCGCGCGGGTTCATCGAGACGCGGAACGACCACTTCTGCCAGTCGACGCGCCAGCCATCGACGGTGAAGCTCGGTCCCTCAGGCTGCTCGATCTCCAGAGGTTTGAGATCCGTGCGCGGGGTGAATCCCGCCTCGTCGTGGAAGTTGGAGTCCTCCTGCGGCACTGGCCACAGTTCCTCATCGACAACCTTGAGGACCCGCTGGTTGGTGAGATCGACGTAGGCGACCAATCCGTCAATCGGATGGGCGTAGGCGTTGTCCGATTCCGAGCTCGGCATGTAGGAGACCGCGCGCACCATGCGCAGGCCCTGCTCATCGGTGAAGCCGAAGTTCCCGGCGGACATCGGGTCAACCTGCACGAGGTCGATGTTCGTGATGCCGCGACGGGCGATCGCCGCCACCCACTCATCGCACGCCTTGACGATCTGCTCCACCTCGATGAACTCATCCACGACGAGAGGTGGCTGCCCGGGCACGCCCTCGGCCGTGAGATTGCGACGAGACAGGATCGTCGACGAGGTGATGCTCACCAGCCACAGCTCGATCTGCTGACTGGTGCGGTTGAGGGTCGTGACCCGCACCCGGCGATCTGGGGTTGCGCCTCCCTCAGTCCACGCGGCCAACTCCTCGCGACTGGGCTCATCGTGGATGACGAGGGAGAACAGCACGTCGTGGCTGGGCTCAAGGTCGGTGCGCACGAGGTCGCAGGCGGTCCCGATGTCGTGCGGCAGCAGGGAGTCCAGGGGATGACGCGCCGGGGCGGAGGTGTCGAACTCACGGGGCACTGCGTGCGACATGTCAAATCCTTCGCGGGACGTCGAGGTGTGGTGTCTCTGATGATGCCGGAGATGCTGGGGATACGCAGAGGGGTGGATGTCGGCCTCGGCCGACATCCACCCCTCTGGCCGATTAGATCCTCTCGCCGAGGTCGGCGGAGTAGTCGATGCCGCGGCCGGAGCGGATCCGGACTTCGGCGACGATCCAGCCGAGGACGAAGGCCACCGGGATGGCGATGAGGAGCAGCTTGGCGTCCTCGGTGGCGTTGCCCAGGATCGTGTAGTTCGTGATCGCCAGGACGAGGACCGTGATGAGCCCGAGGGTGGCCAGCGCCGGGGCGATGACCGTGGTCCACGGGTTCGTCTCCAACCGAGTCCGGGCGAAGAACACGATGATGCCGATGCTCACGATGCACAGGGACAGGATGAGCCCGACCGTGCCCAGGCCCACGAGCCAGGCATAGGTGACCGTGAAGGGATCCTGACCGGTGAAGGTGAAGGCGCCGAGGACGATCGCGATGATGACCGAGACCAGCACCGACGCCACGATCGGATTGCCCTTGCTGTTGGTGCGGCCGAGGCCCTTCGGCAGCACCCCGGCCCGGCCGAGTGCGAAGACGTAGCGGGTGATGAGGCTCTGGAACCCGATGAACAGAGCGAGGAAGCTGAGGATGACGAGGTACCCGAGATACGTCGCGAATCCCTCACCCAGGGCCGAGCCGGCCACGACGAAGAAGAAGCTGCCGATCTCCTCCGGGGGAATGAGTGACAGTGAGGGCCCCACCTTGATGCTCAGCAGCCACGAGGACAGGGCGTAGAGGACGATGACGAACGCGAGGGCGAAGTAGACCGCCCGCGGGATGGTCCTGCGGGGCTCCTTGGCCTCCTCGGAGAAGACGACGGTGGCCTCGAGGCCGCTGAAGCAGACCATCGCCAGAAGCAGGGCGATGCCGAATCCGGCGCCGAAGATCGCCTGCGGCGCGAATCCCGCGAACGAGTAGCCCTCAGGACCGCCCTGGACGAGCAGCGCGACGTCGAGGACGAGCAGGCTCACCGTCTCCACGGCGAGCAGGATGATGAGCAGGCGAGCGTTGAGAGACACCCCGAGCAGGCCGAGGACCGCGACCACGACGAGGAAGGCGAACGTCACCAGGGGGATCTGCGGGTTGTCCGGACCGAGGGTGATGGCCGCCACGGCCCCGGAGATCGCATAGAAGGCGACGATGCTGGCGAAGTAGAAGAGCAGCGTCACGTAGGACATGGCCGTGGCTGCTCGCTTGCCGAAGGCCCGGTCGATGTAGGCGACGAAGCCGCCCGCGTTCACCATGTGGCGGCTCATCGCGACATAGCCGACGGTGAAGAGGGCGTAGAGGATGCCGGCGATGATGAACACGGCCGGGACCGAGGGCCCGGTGACCGCGAAGATGACCGGCACGCCCGCCGCCATGACC
Organism: uncultured Actinomycetes bacterium; assembly: GCA_964559285.1. Classification (GTDB taxonomy): domain Bacteria; phylum Actinomycetota; class Actinomycetes; order S36-B12; family S36-B12; genus CAZLHZ01. The sequence continues at coordinate 13,335 of CAZLHZ010000006.1, forward strand.
GAGATGGGGGCCACGGCGGAGATGACGAGTGCGGCGATGGCGAAGACGCCGAGGCGGTTTCGGGCCAGGCCCGTCCCACCTGCAGTTGTCGTGGACGGTGGAGTGCTCATGCGGTCCTCCCTTATGCGGTCAGCCCGGCAGGCCGACCGTGATCGACTGGTGACCGCACGCTAGCGCCCGGATTGCCATTTGTATGTCAAATCCGCGGAAGCCGACACGCCGGGGGAACCGTGCACCGCGTGGACGGACCAGACCTGGGCATCGCTAGAAGGCTTTGGCAGTGAGCATGGCCGTGATCTGGGCGTTGCTCGCGCCGGCCTTGCGCATGGCCATCACCCTCGCGTAGGTCCCGAACCCACCAGGTGCCGCCGACTGGCTGACGGACCCGACGCTGGAGGAGGAGAGCCGCGAACTGATGTCCGAGACGTGTCCGGCGAGCGCGCCGCCCGAGCCGGTGGCACTCGATGCCACCGGTGCGGCCGGAACGTCCGGGAGCCACAGCGTGGCGGGTCGGACGCTGTCACTCCCGCTGCCGACGCTTCCCCGGGCCAGCATCTCGTCGCGGAACCACTCCCCCTTCCACAGGGTCCCGGCCGCGTGGTCCTGGGCGGTCGGCGACAGGGCGTCGGTCCACGGAATCCCATCGGGATTCTGAAGCGCCCGATGCTCGGCGAGGGCAGCCACCTTGGACGAGCTGATGTTGTAGCCGACCGTCGCCATCGCCGCGGACACGAAGGCGGCAACCACCGCCATGGTGATCGCCGCTGTCTGGTCTCCCGTCGCCGAACTGACGGCGATGTAGGTCGACGCGGCAGTGCCCACGACACCACCGACCGCCATAGCGGCGCCGACAAAGCGACCCACTCCCGTGAAGTTGCCAGCGATGTACCCGCCGCCGAACGCGAGGGCGACACCGGCGAGCGCACCGAGTCCCGCCCACAGCGCGGTGTTCTGGGATTCGCCACCGGAGATATCCGACTCGTTGACCGGGTCACCCGTGGCATAGGAGTAGGGGTTGGCGCCCGAGTCGATGAGCGGATCCGGGGCGAGGAACTCCCCGAGGGCGGGGTGGTAGGGGCGCAGCCCCATGAGGGTCAGTGATGAGGTGCCCATGAGCGTGCGCTGCCCTGCACCGGCCTGCCAGCCCAGGAGCGGGACACCGTCCCGCGTTGCCGGACGCACGGCAGTGAGCGGCTCGCCGTAGGGCCCGAAGCGATCCGCGACACCCACCTGATCGCCGGGGGCCGCCGCCGCACCGGATCCGAGTGCCGGCACGGGCACGGTCACGAGAGCGGCTCCATCCACTCCGGCGATCGTGAGGGTGGCACCCGCTCCCGGCGCGGTCGTCACGAAAGCGCCACCCGGCAGCGGGTATCGGATCGACGCCGTGCCGCGCACAAGGCCGTTGCGAACGGTGAGGGTGAACGGTCCCGCCGTACGCACAGACGAGACCTCATCGCCGACCGACACGGTTGAGTCGATGACCGCGCCGCCCCAGCGGTCAAGGGTCGTCTCCACCCGCGGCCCGTTGCCATCCTCGATGACGGCCGCGAGTTCCGACCCAGCGCCCCAGGTGAGGGCGAGGTTGCGGGCACCGTCGATGCGAGTGACGCGCCCAAAGGCATCGTGGGTCACCGTGGCGGCACGCGCCCCCGCGATGAGCGGATCCGTCGTCGACGTCACGCGACCCGAGGCGTCATGACAGGTGATGAAGTTGACGCCACCGCGGCTTCCGCCGGTGCGCAGCCCATCACGACCCGCTCCCAGACCACTCGACCCGCAGGCTGCCGCCTGAGTCGCGTCATAGCGATAGGCAAAGTCCGAGCGTTCCCGCCCGGTGCTGGACTCGCTGATGATGGCAGCGGACACGAGTCGGCCGGCCGCGTCGTAGGTGAAGGCGCGGTCCTCCGCCATGGCCGCGGTTCCGGTGACGGCGACCCGGGATCCGGTGATCCGACCGAAGGTCGTCGCCCGGGAGGTGCTCACCACGCGGGTGAACCGGGCATCCCCCGTGGTCACGCGCACCGAGTCCACCACTCCATTGCCGGCGTAGCCAAGGGCGGTGGCAACCCCGTTGGGGTAGGTCACCGTCCGGACGAGACCCGTCTGCGCGTCGTAGGCGACCGTTGCCGCGACGACACCGTTGACCGTCACCCGACGCACTTGGCCATCGAGTCGCCCGTAGTCGTACTCCACCACGAGCGGCCGTGCCTCCGATCCCGCTGGTGGTGTGGTCTCGACCCGCACCACATGTCCGAGGGCGTCGTAGGTCATGTCCGTGCGGGTGCCCGTGACATCGGTGACGCTCACGGGCTGGCCCGCCAGATCAGTGCGCGTCAGCGTCGTGCGCGTCTCACCCGGGCTCAGCGGGGACGCGGCGCCATGATGGATGACCGTCCGAGTCACCAGCGGGTTGCCACCGACATTGGGCTCGACGCGCTCGCGCTCCACGAGAACCCCCTGCGGGTTGAACTTCTCCGTGACCGCAACGGTGCCGTCAGCGGCGTACCCCACACACGTCGTCGCCGTGACACCTGAGCGCCCCACCGTGACGCGGGCGATGAGCCGACCCTGGGTGTCGTAGACGTAGCGCTCACCGGTGCCGTCACCGCGCGTGACCGACGCGAGCTGACCGGACGCGACTCCCGCGCCCGAGCACGGGGCTGGAACGGTCGAGGTGCCCCGATCGGGGTGGTACGCCGATTGCTGCACCATGCCGCCCGGTGAGGTCACCGTGAGAAGGCGTCCCCAGGCACCGTTGCCGCCCTCGGACTCGTAGGTCATCCGGGTGCGCAGGTCGCCGGGTGCCACGATGAGCGTCGGATCCTCAGTCGCGAAGTTGTAGGTGTAGTCGGTCCGCGCCCCCGACGGCGACCCGGGGAGGATGTCGTTCGAGGTGGAGGCGGTCTGCAGGGCGTAGCCCGGCCGCAGTTCCCGCATGCCGACATCCGCAAGGGCTCGACCGACGGGCGCGGCCTGCACCCGGAACCATCCGGCGCGACCGGCGCGCGGCAGGACGACGGTGACCGCCTTGGGGCCGGTCGGCAGGTGGCGCACGGTGCAGGGACCCGCGGACACGATGCACGTCGTGCTGCCGATGACGAGGCTTGCCTCGCTGCCCGGTGCCACATCGACGGTGAAGCGCCAGCCGTTCTCGCTGCCGAGACGGTCCTCCGCATCGCCGGGTGTCCACACACCGGTGGCCTGCGCGGAGAACTCGGCCGCCCGTCCGGACCACTGCGCCGACAGGCCGCCGCGGCTGAATGAGCTCTCCCAGAACTCCTCGGAGGAGGTGCCTTGGAAGCGGGGCTGCGAGAAGAGCCGGGCACGCAGACCGGAGACGGGGACGTCGCGCCCGTTCTCCCGACGTGAGTCGTAGTCGGACTCCATGACCGATCCGCTGTCGGCGGATCCGGCGAACGGGCCGGTCACGCGCTCCACGAGTCCTAGGGAGTCGTAGCGCATCCGGACCACCCGGCCCTGGGCATCACGGGACTGCCGCACGACACCCCGGTCATTGATGATGCTCTGGGACAGTTCCAGCCCGGAGGCGTCACGGGTGACGATCGACTGCCAGGTCACAGGATCAAGCCAGGTCCGCTCGGACAGCGCGAACCCGGTCACCCCGACGGTCTCGGCCACCGCCTGCACCGCCCGAGCCTGACCGGGCTGGGCACTCCAGTCGCGCAGGATCTGCTCGGTGACATCGGGGAAGGTCAGGCGCGTCGTCACCCGCGGCCCGCCGATCGTGGCCGGGGCATCGGCAAGCTCGACCGCGCGGCCCCGTGCGTCGTAGCGCAGGGTGGCGATCACTCCGGCGGCAGCAGCAGTGCCCGCTGCTGCCACCCGGCCGGCGAGAGCAGAACGGGTCGACACGAGGCGACCGCGGGTGTCCCAGCCGAGAGCACCGCCGACATTGCCCGGGTCCTTCACCAGACCGATCTGGCTCGAGGCGCCGACGGCGACGTATCCGAACTCGGTGTCCTCGCCTCCGGGGTAGCGCACGGCGCAGAGCATCCCGGTCGGCGGTGCGACGAATCCGTGGCGCGTCCAGTCGGCGGATCGGCACGTCCCGGTTCCGGCGTACTCCACACGCAGGGTGCGGCCCACCTCGTTGGTGACGGCAGCCAGGCGACCGCCGGTCCCCCACTCGAGCCGGGAGAGGACAGCGCCGTTGTGGGTCACCGAGACGGCGCGGCCGTTCTCGAATCGTGTCGTCACACCCTGGGTGTCGGTGAACTCCCACGTGCGCGTGCCCACGGACACGAGGGCATTGACGAACCCGGGCTTCGCGGCGCCGACCTGCTCGTAGACGCCGAGCGGGTCGCGGAGGAACGTGAGGGTCGAGCCATCCCAGCCGAGAAGTCGGACCACGGCAGGCAGGGATCCCGAGGTGACGATCGAACCGCGACCGGCTCCAGGCAGGGGGGCGGACATCGGGTCACCGCTGGATGTCGCGCCGAGTCGGGTGGACCGCCCCCAGATCGTCGTGTCCTCGGTGACGATGCCGACACGCACGTCGACCGCGGACCCCGCGGGCGTGGGGATCGTCGTCACCAGCCGGGTCGTGCCACCGGAGCGACCCGGTGCGGGGGCGGTCTTCGGGAATCGCCCCGCGGTCGACCAGCGACCGCCGTCAGACCGGGTCGCGACCACGATGCGGTCCGCCAGATCGACATCGGCGGAGGGGTAGTTGAGGCTCACCCGCACGGAGTCAGCGGCCGACGCACGCAGTGCCGGGGCGGACGGCAGATCTAGGGCGCTCACCTCGGCTGCGGACTCCGCGAGCCTGGACCATGGCGAGCCGGAGTGGACGGCCATGCGCCAGCCTGCGGGCAGGCCCGGCGATGTCGGGCCGTCACCGGCCCAGGTGAGACCCACTCCGACGGAGCCGCTGGGCCCGGGCAGGGCCGGTGAAGCCCAGTTCCAGGACACCTGGCCGGTCACCCGGGAGACGTGCATGCCGCCGGTCGACACCGACGGACCGGCACCGGCCGCTCGGGGGGCCACAGAGAACGTGCCGACCTCGCCCCAGCCGTTCTGGCGCACGTCGACTGCAAACTCCTCGCCCGCGGCGAGGGTTGCCGCCACCGTCGCCCATCCGCGCCGCAGTGTCCCGGACCACGCGATGTCGTCAGGCTGGCCACTCGACAGACGGCGTACCCGGACATCGATCGTCGCCACGGAGTCGAGGGCGGGCACATGCACCAGCGGGGACCGACCGGACAGCACGGTGCCGCGGGGCATCTCGGCGGTGCTCAGCAGGAGATCCGTCCACAGGACGCCGGGCACCGACGCGACCGTTGCGATCGGCCCGACCGATTGAACGCCTGGCACATCGGCCGCGGAGGGCGATGTCGGAGCCGCAACGGGCACGTCGGCGGCGGTCGCGGGCGCGGCACCGTAGAGGGCGGAGGCTGAGACCGCCGCGCATACGCTGACGATCATGCTGCGTCGCAGCGGACGCAGTCGTCGTCCGGCCAGCCCAGCGCCCGTGGTCGTCGTGCTCATCCCATATCCTCCATTTCGGTGACGTGCCTGCCCATCGCAGTGGAACAGTCTCCGTGAGTCAACCCAGCCATCCGGTCGTTCGGGGTCATCGTGCGATCTCGGTGAGCAGGCTCAGCCGCGAGCCGAGGGCGCTCAGCCGGGAGCTGGACTCCGCGGCGGTGGCGGCCATCGAGCTGAGTCGACCTGTCGTCCGGGCGAGGGACTCGCGTGCCCCATTGCTCAGTGCGCCGAAGGACAGTCTCTCGATCTGTGGAAGCGGAGCGGAGGCGCGAACCCCGGCGAGAGCCTGCGTCGACAGCCGTCCCCCGAGGCCCCCGCTCAGGGCCTGCTTGGCCCGCCACCACGCCTGCACCTTCTGCACCCCGCGACTCACCAGGGTCACGGCGGGAATGCCGATCTTGATGACCATCTCGGCCAGCTGGACGTAGCCGAGGACGGAGCGGAAGACATCGAGACCGCGCGAGGGCTCCGTCTGCAGGAGGAAGGACTGCTCCATCGCCTTGCCCGACAGGGTCGACAGGACAAGGGGGACACCGATGGTGAGGGCGAGGTAGCCCAGCCACGCGGTGACGCCTGATCCGGTGGCGGGCGTCGCCAGTCCCGCCGTCGCGATGCTCACGACGATGCTGGCCACGACGAGGACGGCGGTGATGACCTGCCAGAACCAGGACCAGCCGTTGGAGGCACCGGTGGGATCGCTGCCGTTGATCGGGTCTGCGGCGGCATATGTATAGAGGTTGGTGCCGGCGTCCAGGTCGGGGTCCGGGGCGAGAAACTCCCCGAGGGCCGGCAGGTAGGGCCGCGCGCCCATGAGGGTGATCGAGGAGGTGCCGCCGAGCGTCTGCTGGTCCTGCCCGGCCTGCCAGGAGTGGACGGGGATGGCACGCGCGTGCGCGGGTCGAGGGGCAACAAGGGGCTCACCGTAGGCGCCGAATCGAGCCGTCGTCCCGACCGTCGGCT
>CAZLHZ010000007.1:0-16461 GCA_964559285.1 uncultured Actinomycetes bacterium
CCACCTCCTGCCGGTCAGTAATCGTACACATGAATGAATAGTAGGCACGGGGACTGACATGTCGACCCCTCGAGCGCACCCTGGGGACAACCGGCGCCACCTCCCGCGGCACCTCGAGTGCACGAGCTCGCCGAGGAACCCGCGGGTGCGTACGCCGAATCAAGAATCTCGACGTCAAGAATCTTGATCTTGCACCACGACGTACCCTGAACCCGTGCCCGCCGACCGACCCACCGACCGACCGCCTGCCCGCCCCGCCGACCGACCCACCCCCCGCCGCCCCCCGGCGGACGAGGTCGACCACCTCGTCGATGCCTGGCGCCGGGAACGTCCCGACCTTGACGTCTCCCCCCTGGAGATCCTGTCCCGGGTCTCCCGGCTCGCCCGCCGACTGGACCTGGCCCGCCGCGCGGCCTTCGCCGACGTCGACCTCGACCTCTGGGAGTTCGATGTTCTCGCCGCGCTGCGTCGATCGGGGGAGCCCTACGCGATGTCGCCGGGGCAGCTCACGGCGTCAATGCTCGTCACGAGCGGCACGATGACCAATCGCATCGACCGCCTCGAGCAGCGCGGGCTCGTCGCCCGCCAACCGGACCTCTCCGACCGTCGCGGCGTACGCGTCGTCCTCACCGACGAGGGTCGACAGCGCGTGGACGCGGCACTCACGGATCTCCTCGAGCGGGAGCGCATCCTGCTGGGCAGCCTCACGGCGCCGGCACGTGAGCGGCTCGCCACCTTGCTGCGACGAGTCGCCCGCGAACTGGATTCACCTGCCTGAGGGTGTACGCCGGACCCGGCACCCCATCAACATCCCACCCCATCAACACCCCAGGGCGCCACCGCCACCCTCGCGCTAGGACTTGCGGCGTCGGCGTACCGGCTCGGGGTGCCGATCGATGTGTGCCAGACCGTTCCACACGAGGTTCACCATGTGCGCGACGACCTCGTCCTTGCGCGGCTTGCGCACGTCCATCCACCACTGACCGGTGATGGCGAAGAGGCCGACGAGCATCTGGGAGTACATCGGCGCGAGACGCTTGTCGAAGCCCACGCTGTGGAACTCGCGCGCGAGCACATGCTCGACCTGCGCGGCGATGTCGACGAGCAGGTTGGCGAAGGATCCGGTCTGCTGCGGGACCGGAGAGTCACGCACCAGGATCCGGAAGCCGTCGGGATTGCGGTCGATGTAGTCGAAGAGGGCGCCACCGGCCTGCTCCAGCAGTGCGCGTGGTGAACCGACGACGAGACCGGAGGTCACCATGCCGAGCAGGATGTTGATCTCGCGATCGACGACGACGGCGTAGAGCCCCTCCTTGCCGCCGAAGTGCTCGTAGACGACCGGCTTCGAGACGTTGGCCTTGGCCGCAATCTCCTCGACCGTGACGGCCTCGTAGCCCTTGCTCGCGAAGAGGCTGCGGCCGACATCGAGCAGCTGCTCGCGCCGCTCCTGCCCCGACATCCGCACCTTGGCCTCGGCCCGCACGGGCCGCAGCGGGATGGGTGCGGCGGGTTCGCTCACGCGCGTCTCAGGCGCCGAACGAGCGCCGGATCCTTGAGCTTGGCCGCCAGCTTGACCGGATCCGGCCAGCGCACATCCGAGGCCAGTCGCAGCTTCTCCATGACCTGGATGAAGCGCGCACTCGGATCGATCTGTCCGCGCAGCATGCCGTGACGAGCGGCCGTGGGCTCGGCGTGATGCAGGTTGTGCCACGCCTCACCGAGGGAGGGTACGGCGAGCCACGCGACATTGCCGGCCTGGTCACGGGTCTTGAACGGGCGCTTGCCGAAGACGTGGCAGATCGAGTTGATCGACCACGTGATGTGGTGGACGAGGGCCACGCGCACGAGGGTCGCCCAGAAGAAGCCGGTCACGGCACCCTGCCACGACCAGGTGAACAGGCCGCCGAGCACGGCGGGCAGGAGCAGGGTCGCGACGACGATGGCGGGGAACCACCGGGTGATGGCGCGCAGGTCGGGGTCGGCCTGGATGTCGGGGGCGTAGCGCTCGACCGGCGACTGCTCCTCATCGAAGAGCCAGCCGACGTGGGCGTAGTAGAGGCCCTTGAGGATCGCCATGCGTGAGGTGCCGAAGCGCCACGGCGAGTGCGGGTCACCGACCTCGTCGCTGAACTGGTGGTGCTTGCGGTGATCTGCGACCCACTGGGCGACGGAGCCCTGCAGGGCCATGGAACCGGTGACGCCAAGGACGATGCGCACGGCCCGGACAGCCTTGAAGGAGCGGTGGGTGAAGAGGCGGTGATAGCCGACGGTGATCCCACCGGCAGCGATGACGTAGAAGAAGACGGCGAGGGCCACATCGACCCATGAGAGCCAGCCGGCGAGGGCGACCGGGACGGTCGCGAGCAGCGCGAGGAACGGCACGATGACGAAGGCGGCAATCGTCGTGCGCATCCCCCGCTCCTGCAGCTGGACGGGGTCGGTCGTGGTGGCTGGCAGAGTCGGGGTGTCGTCGATCGACTGATCGTTGACGAGCTCGGGGCTGAGCGTCACGTGCACTCCTCACGTCGGCACCCGGGGGAGCGGGTGCGGTTCCGGCGTCGACGTTCATGGATGAACGTGAACCTACGGCACCGTAACCTACGCTCCCGTAGGTTGTCCAGTGGTGGTCGCACGAACGATCGGCCAGGTTCGGAATCGCTTCGGTTCGGAATCGCGTCGGTCCGAGATCACGTCTCGGTCCAGGAGCGAGGTGGCGCACGACACGGGGACACCAGGTCCGGCGTACCATCCCCGAGATCACACTCGACTGATCCATCCCGGTTCGTCTAAGTGGCAGGACAAGAGATTTTGGTTCTCTGAATGGGGGTTCGAGTCCCTCGCCGGGAGCTCATGACAGCGCGGTGACCGGCCGCGGGCGCGGGAGTAGGGTGGCGCCGCGTCCCGCACCGCTCGCACCCGAAGGATCACCGCCCGTGGCTGGAGCCCCACCGTTCGCCGTCATCGTCCTTGCCGCCGGCGAGGGCACGCGGATGAAGTCGACCCTGCCCAAGGTGCTCCACCGCGTCGCCGGACGCAGCCTCGTCGCCCACGTTCTCGAGGCCGCGGCGACCCTCGAGCCGGAGCATGTCCTCGTCGTGGTCGGCCACGGTCGCGAGCAGGTGACCGAGCATCTCGATGAGATCGCCCCGTGGGCACAGCCGGTGACCCAGGCCGAGCGGCTCGGCACCGGCCATGCGGTCCGGATCGCTCTCGGCGCCCTCGACACCACCCCGGCCGGCACCATCGTCGTCCTCACCGGCGACACCCCGCTGCTCACGGGCGCCACCCTCGTGCGCCTCCTCGCGGCCCATGAGGACCAGCGCGCCGCAGTCACCGTCCTCACCGCCGAGCTCGCGGACCCGACGGGATACGGCCGAATCCTGCGCGATGCCGACGGCTCCGTGCGCGCCATCATCGAGCACAAGGACGCCGACGAGGACGTACGCCGGATCCGCGAGGTCAACTCCGGGATGTACGCCTTCTCCGGGTCCCACCTCGCGGACGCTCTCGGCCGCGTCACGCGAGACAACGTCCAGGGCGAGGAGTACCTCACCGATGTCATCGGGATCCTGCGCGCCGATGGTGCCCCGGTGGCCGCGGTCATCGCGGACGATGCCGACGAGATCGCCGGCGTCAACGATCGCGCTCAGCTGGCCGCCGCCGCACGCGTCATGCGGGACCGCATCAACCTGCGCTGGATGCGCGAGGGAGTCGCGATCCTCGACCCGGCGTCGACGTGGATCGACACGGACGTCGACATCGCGCCCGATGTGACGATCCTGCCGCAGACCTTCCTCCTCGGACCGACGTTCATCGCCACCGGTGCCCAGATCGGCCCGGGCACGACGCTCAATGCCTGCGAGGTCGGCGCAGATGCGCACGTCATCCACACCTGGGCCGAACTCGCCGTCATCGGCGACCGCGCGTCCGTAGGCCCCTTCACCTACCTGCGTCCCGGAGCCCGCCTCGGTGCGGGGGCCAAGGCGGGGGCGTACGTCGAGATCAAGAACTCCGTCATCGGCGACGATGCCAAGGTCCCGCACCTGTCGTACGTCGGTGACGCTGAGATCGGCACCGGCACCAACATCGGTGCAGCGACGGTGTTCGTGAACTACGACGGACAGGCCAAGCACCGCACCGTCGTCGGTGACCACGTGCGCATCGGCAGCGACACGATGCTCGTCGCCCCGGTCACGATCGGCGATGGCGCCTACACCGCGGCCGGGTCGGTCATCACCCAGGATGTCCCGCCGGGTGCCATGGCCGTCGGGCGTGCAGCGCAGCGCACCATCCCCGGCTGGGTCGCACTCAAGCGACCGGGCAGCGCCTCGGCCCGCGCGGCCGAGGCGGCCGACCCTGCGACGACGTCGACCCCGCAGTCCCCGAACCACGATCGCGAGGAGGCCCCGTGACCACCCAGATGACGCACCCGACGCGCAAGCGACTGGTCCTGATGAGCGGACGCTCACATCCGGATCTTGCAGCGGAGGTGGCGATGAATCTCGGGGTCGACCTGTGCCCGATCAGCGCCTATGACTTCGCCAACGGTGAGATCTTCGTGCGCTTCCTCGAGTCGGTTCGCGGTTGCGACGTCTTCGTCCTGCAGAGCCACACGACACCGATCAACACGTGGATCATGGAGCAGCTCATCATGGTCGACGCGCTCAAGCGGGCCTCGGCCAAGCGGATCACCGCCATCGCGCCGTTCTACGGCTATGCCCGCCAGGACAAGAAGCACCGCGGGCGCGAGCCGATCTCCGCCCGACTCATGGCCGATCTCTTCCACACCGCGGGTGCCGACCGGCTCATGACCGTCGACCTGCACACCTCCCAGATCCAGGGCTTCTTCGACGGACCTGTCGACCATCTCTTCGCTCTGCCCCTGCTGTCGGACCATGTCCGCTCACGGGTGGGAGATCGACCGCTCACCGTCGTCTCTCCGGATGCCGGGCGCGTGCGGGTCGCTGAGCGTTGGACCGATGTGCTCGGTGCGCCGCTGGCGATCATCCACAAGCGGCGCGATCCCCTCGTGCCCAATGAGGTCAAGGTCCACGAGGTCGTCGGTGATGTCGAGGGCCGGGTCTGCATCGTCGTCGACGACATGATCGACACCGGCGGAACGATCGCGAAGTCCGCCGACACACTCTTCGAGAACGGTGCCGCCGACGTCATCGTCGCGGCGACCCACGGCATCCTCAGCCCCCCGGCCGCGGAGCGGCTCAGCCAGTCGGGGATCAAGGAGGTCATCGTCACCAACACCCTGCCGATCCCCGATGACCGCCGGTTCGAGAAGCTCACGGTGCTGTCCATCGCCCCGCTGCTGGCGAAGGCGATCACCGAGGTCTTCACGGACGGCTCCGTGACGAGCATGTTCGAGATGGATCCGGCGACGCACCACGCCTAGGTCCGGCGTACACTCTCTCCACTCCCTCGGCGAGGGCGGGATTCCCGCCGTGATCGACGATGGCCTCGCAGTGCGCATGGTGAGTGACCAGCTCGCCGCATGACCTGGGCTTCGGTCCGGCTCCCAGCGCCCGGTCAGGTCCGTCGCATCGCGGATGGACCGCCGGACCGAGGCCGATCGAGAGGAAGCACCATGGCTCAGATTCGCCTTGTCGCCCAGCCGCGCAGTGAGTTCGGCAAGGGTGCCGCACGCCGCCTGCGTCGCGAGGGACTCATCCCCGCCGTCGTCTACGGCGAGGGCACAGCTGTCCAGCACATCGCCGTGAACGCCCACGACCTCACGCTGGCGCTCGCCAAGCCGCGCGTCGTGCTGGAGATCGAGATCGGCGGCAAGGTCACGGAGACCAAGCCGCGCGATGTCCAGCGTGATCCGGTGAAGCGCACCATTGAGCATGTCGACCTCATCGTTCTGGTCGCGGGCGAGGCCAAGGCGCGTGGCAAGGAAGCCGCTGCTGCTGAGGCTGCGTCCGAGGCTGCCGCTGAGGCAGCCGCTCAGGTGCGGTCCTGACCGCTGACGCTGCGGGCGGGTGGATCGTCGTCGGCCTGGGCAATCCGGGACCGCGCTACGAGGCCACCCGCCACAACGTCGGGGCCATGGCGATCCATGAGCTCGCGCGTCGTCATGGCACCTCCCTGTCGTCGCAGCGCAAGACGCGCTGCGACGAGGCGAGTGTGCGTGTCGGTGGGGAGCGTGTGGTGATCGGCGTACCCCAGTCCTTCATGAACGAGTCCGGTGGGCCGGTGTCAGCGCTGCTGTCCTACTACAAGGGCTCGGCGGACCGGCTGGTCGTGCTCCACGACGAACTCGACATCGGGTTCGCTGCGCTGCGCACCAAGCTCGGTGGCGGAGACAACGGGCACAATGGACTGCGCAGCATCCGACGCTCGATCGGATCCGGTGACTTCCTGCGGGTTCGCCTCGGCATCGGCCGGCCGCCGGGGCGACAGGATCCGGCTGACTTTGTGCTGTCGCCTTTCTCGTCAACCGAGCGCAAGGAGCTGCCCTTCCTGCTCGACCGAGCGGCTGACTGCGTCGAGAGCCTGATCACCCACGGACTCGAGCGCACCCAGAGCACCTTCAACGCCGATCCCCCACGGGAGTGATGATGACCGCAGACCTGACGCCCGACTCCACCGATGCCGAGATCTCGCGTGGGATCGCGATCGAAGCCGGGCGACTCCTCCTTGACCTGCGCTCGTCCTACGGCCCGATCGATCCGCAGGACAAGGAGCGGCTGACCGCCCTCCGCAAGGAAGCCGACCTCGCCTCGCACCACCACATCCTGGGGCGCTTCACGGAGCTCCGGCCGCACGATGTCGTCCTCAGCGAGGAGGGCAAGGATGATCCGGTGCGCCTCCACGCGGAGCGGGTGTGGATCGTCGACCGACTTCGCCGTTCACATCGTGCGGTGGGTGCGTGATGTGGCCACCCCCACCGGTGGGCACCTCGAGTCCAGCACCGTGGACCTGCCGGCGCAGGGCATCACCCGCAGTGTCCTCGACACGCCGGATCCCCTGCCCGTCCTGCCGACGGATCGCCCGCTCATGCTCGTCGCCTCGCGATCACGACCACCGGCCACCCTCACCCGCACGGTGGAGATCCTGTCGGCGCGCCTGGCTGCGGCCGGCATCACCGACCAGGGCATCGAGGTCATGGACTTCGGCTCCGTCGGCGGCAAGGTCAACGAGATCCTGTGCGGACGGGCAGCGGCGTACGTCCATGACACGGGGTTCTACGAGTGGGATGTCGCGGCGCCCTACCTCATCGCCGAGCAGCACGGTCTGGTCATCTCCCACATCGGGGGCCGACCGGTGCCGTTCAATCAGTCGGATGTCCTCGTGAAGAACCTGCGCGTGGCACATCCGACAATCGCTGAGCATCTCGACGCGGCTCTCGCGGAGTCGGCGGCGGAGGCTGCTGGTTCGTGAGCGAGCCCACGCTCTCCGGAGTCACCCCGCTGCTGGGGATCGATGTCGCGCTGGCCGGCACGAGTCACGATGTGACAGCGGTCAGTGCGCTCCAGCCCTTTGTGGCGGCGGCGTACGCCGGTGCCGGACGATGCGTCCTCGCGGTCACGGCGACCGGCCGCGAGGCCGAGGACCTCACCGCGGCACTCACCAGTCTGCTGCCTGCGGATTCAGTGGCCGAACTGCCGTCATGGGAGACGCTGCCGCATGAACGGCTCTCGCCGTCCTCCGATGTCGTTGGTCGCCGTCTCGCGGTGCTGCGTCGTCTGGCACATCCGGATCCGCACGATCCGGCCTGGGGACCGCTCATGGTCGTGGGCGCGCTCATCCGCACCCTGCTGCAGCCCATCGTCCGCGGGCTTGGTGATCTCGTGCCGGTGCGGCTTGCGATCGGCGAAGAGGCGCCGCGCGAGCAGGTGCTGCGAGACCTCGTGGATGCCGGTTATGTGCGCGTGGACCTTGTCGAGAAGCGCGGCCAGTTCGCGGTGCGCGGTGCGATCGTCGATGTCTTCCCTCCGGCCGAGGAGCATCCACTGCGCGTGGAGTTCTGGGGCGATGTCGTCGAGGAGGTGCGCGCCTTCCGCGTCTCCGATCAGCGCTCCCTCGAGGTCGCCCCACACGGCCTCTGGGCACCCCCGGTGCGGGAGCTCCCGCTCACCGATGCGGTGCGCGAGCGTGCCCGGGCGCTGGCGGTGCAGCACCCCGAACTCATGGATGTGCTGGATCGGATCGTCGAGGGTCAGGCTGTCGAGGGCATGGAGGCGCTGTCGAGTGTGCTCGCCGACGGGATGGAGACAGTGCTCGATGCGCTGCCACCACGATCCACCGTCATCGTGTGCGATCCGGAGCGGGTGCGGGCACGCGCTCATGAGCTCGTGCAGACCAGTGCCGAGTTCCTTGACGCCTCGTGGGTCAACGCGGCCGCTGGGAATGTCACGCCGATCGACGTCGGGGGTTCGGCGTACCGCACCATCGACGATCTGCGGTCGGTCGCGGTGACGCTCGACATCCCGTGGGTCACCCTCGATCCCTTCGCCGCCGATGAGGAGCTCGAGCCGACGGAACTCGTCGAGGTGGTCACTGCCACTCCTGCCGACTCCTACCGCGGTGACACGGAGCGCGCTTTCGCTGACCTTCGGCGCTGGTGCGCCGATGGCTGGCGCGTCATCGTCACCACCGAGGGACACGGACCGGCGGAGCGCATCGCGGAATCCCTGCGCGGTGAGTCGATCACCGCCAGCCTCGTGGGACTCATTGACACCGAACCCGTCGTGGGTGCCGTCACCGTCACGACCGCGCGTCTCGCCCATGGATTCGTCGCCGCGGAGCGCCGACTCGCGCTGCTCACGGAGGCCGACATCATCGGCCAGCGCACGTCCACCAAGGACATGCGCCGGATGCCGTCCAAGCGTCGCCGCGCGATTGATCCGCTCCAGCTCAAGTCCGGGGACTTCGTGGTCCACGAGCAGCACGGCGTCGGTCGCTATGTCGAGATGATCCAGCGCGATGTGCAGGGCACGCGCCGTGACTACATCGTTCTCGAGTACGCCGCGAGCAAGCGCAGCCATCCCCCGGACCGGCTCTTCGTCCCGACGGACCAGCTCGATCAGGTGACGCGCTACATCGGCGGTGAAGCACCAACCCTGCACCGTCTCGGCGGGTCCGACTGGAGCGCGGCGAAGGGCAAGGCTCGTCGCGCCGTCAAGCAGATCGCCGGTGAGCTGATCCGGCTCTATGCCGTGCGCAATGCCGCCAAGGGACGTGTCTTCGGACCGGACACACCGTGGCAGCGGGAGCTGGAAGATGCCTTCCCCTACATCGAGACACCTGACCAGATGTCGGCGATCGATGAGGTCAAGGCCGACATGGAGCAGGCGCGCCCGATGGATCGGCTCATCTGCGGCGATGTCGGCTACGGCAAGACGGAGATCGCCGTGCGCGCTGCCTTCAAGGCG
This sequence comes from uncultured Actinomycetes bacterium, assembly GCA_964559285.1. Classification (GTDB taxonomy): domain Bacteria; phylum Actinomycetota; class Actinomycetes; order S36-B12; family S36-B12; genus CAZLHZ01. The sequence goes on from CAZLHZ010000007.1 coordinate 9,387, forward strand.
GTGCAGGACGGCACTCAGGTGGCGGTGCTCGTCCCGACAACGCTCCTCGTGCAGCAGCACTTCTCGACGTTCAGTGAGCGCTACGCACAGTTCCCGGTGAAGGTCGCGGCGCTGTCCCGCTTCTCCAGTGACGCGGAGTCGACCAAGGTGCTGGAAGGAGTCGCGGATGGGTCGGTCGATGTCGTCATCGGCACCCATCGACTGCTGAGTCCCTCGGGGCGGTTCAAGGACCTCGGCCTGGTCATCGTCGATGAGGAGCAGCGCTTCGGCGTCGAGCACAAGGAGTACCTCAAGGCCCTGCGCACGAATGTCGATGTGCTGTCGATGTCGGCGACGCCGATCCCGCGCACCCTCGAGATGGCGGTCACCGGGATCCGCGACATGTCGACGATCCAGACCCCACCGGAGGAGCGGCTGCCGGTCCTCACCTTCGTCGGGCCCTACGACGATCGGCAGATCACGGCAGCGATTCGTCGCGAGCTGCTGCGCGAGGGCCAGGTGTTCTTCGTCCACAACCGGGTCGAGTCCATCGAGCGGGTGGCCGCGCGCCTGCGCGACCTGGTGCCCGAGGCGCGCATCCAGACCGCGCACGGCCAGCTCCCGGAGTCCGCGCTGGAGCAGGTCATCGTCGACTTCTGGGAGAAGTCGATCGACGTGCTCGTGTGCACGACGATCGTCGAGTCGGGCATCGACATCGCCAATGCCAACACGCTTGTCGTCGATCGAGCCGACGCCCTCGGGTTGAGCCAGCTGCATCAGCTGCGCGGACGTGTCGGCCGCGGCCGGGAGCGGGCCTACGCCTACTTCCTCTACCCGCCCGAGAAACCGCTCACTGAGCAGGCCCACGATCGCCTGTCGACGATCGCGCAGCACACCGATCTGGGATCTGGAATGCAGATCGCACTCAAGGACCTCGAGATCCGCGGGGCGGGCAATCTGCTCGGCGGGGAGCAGAGCGGTCACATCGCGGAGGTGGGCTTCGACCTCTACATCCGCATGGTCGGTGAGGCCCTGGCCGAGGCACGCGGCGACGCCGAGACCCCGGCTGAGATCCGGGTCGAGCTTCCCATCGATGCCCACATCCCCCATGACTATGTCCCCGAGGAGCGGCTGCGACTGGAGGCCTACCAGCGACTCGCGGCCGCGGTCACCGACGCGGATGTCGATGCGGTGGCTGAGGAACTGCTTGATCGCTACGGCTCGCTGCCGACACCGGTGGAGACCCTCCTCGCGGTCGCCAGGTTCCGGTGCCTCGCCCGGTCGGCGGGTCTGGACGAGGTCGTGCTCCAGGGCAGCGGCATCCGCTTCCACCCCGTGGAGCTCCCCGAGTCACGGACCATGCGCCTGACCCGGCTCCACCCGGGCAGCGTCATCAAGCCCGCGGTCCGTACCATCGTCGTGCCACGGCCCTCGACCGCTCGGATCGGCGGCACCCCGGTGACGGGAACCGCCCTGCTGGAGTGGGCAAGTGCTCTGGTCCAGACCATCCTGCTCGACCGGATCGCGCCGGCGACCGGAACCGACGGGACCGGCGTACCGTCCGCACGATGACGATGCGCGCGGACCTGTGCGGCACACCGTTCCACCCTGCTCGATCGCTCCACCCGACAGTCCCTCGATCCACCAGGAGTCACCCGTGATCCGTCCGCGTCTTGCCCTCGCCCTCACCGGCCTCGCTGCGACCGTCATGGTGCTGGCCGGGTGCGGAGGCAGCGTCGGTGGCGATGCCGCGCTCGTCGGACCCGTGGCCATCCGCGAACCCGCGCTCGCGACCCAGGTCGCCGAGATCCACCGCAGCAATGCTGCGCCCATCGACCAGGACGATCCGGCGCTCGTGCAGTCGACCCTGCGCCGCCTCATCCTCCAGGAGCTCGTCGCTCAGGTGGCCTCGGCCAACAACGTGTGGGTGACCCGCACTCAGCTCGACCAGCAGATCCAGGCGCTGGATACGCAGTTCGGCGGTCGCGCGGAACTGGAGAAGGCGCTGCTCCAGAGCAATATCCCGCCGTCGCAGCTCGAGGAGTACCTCACCTTCCAGCTGCGCCTCGAGGGACTCGGTCCGGTCCTCGCCCCCGACGGCGATGACACGGCGCGCCAGCAGGCGGTCGTCTCGGCTGTGGGCAGTCAGGCCGAGACCGTCGGGGTCACGGTCAATCCGCGCTTCGGCACGTGGGACGGGACTGCCCTCAACCTCGGCCCGACCCCGGACGATCTGTCGATCCCGCAGCCGGCCGCGATGCCTGCCCCGGCCGCCTAGCCGACGCCACGGCAGCGGGATGACCATGCCGACTCAGGACGCGTCCGGACTCGGGGCAGGTGACCTGCCCCGACCGGCACTCGGGGAGCGAGTCCTCGACCTCGTCGGCGTCATGGATCGCCTGCGGTCCCCCGGGGGATGTCCCTGGGATGCGCGGCAGACCCATCGCAGTCTCGTGGAGTACCTCATTGAGGAGACCTACGAGACGGTTGAGGCGATCGAGGCCGATGACTCCGTTGCCCTGCGCGAAGAGCTCGGCGACCTGCTCCTGCAGGTCGTGTTCCATGCCCGCATCGCTGCCGAGTCTGCCGGCTGGACGATCGATGACGTCGCGGACGGGATCATCACCAAGTTGGTGGCCCGGCACCCGCATGTCTTCGCCGACGGTGACGCCACCACGGCCGAGCAGGTCGAGTCGTCATGGCATCGGCTCAAGGCCGCGGAGAAGGGGCGCGCCTCCATCACCGATGGCATCCCGGAGGCCCTGCCCGCACTCATGCTCGCGGCCAAGCTCATGTCCCGCGCGGCACATGACGGACTCGATCAGGTGGGTGCGGTCGCGCAGCCTGCACCGCTCATGGTGGATGACGAATCATCCTTCGGTGATCATCTGCTGGCGCTGGTTGCTGCAGGTCGCGCGCGCGGCTGGGATGCCGAGGCTGCCCTGCGTGCTGCGGTACGCCGATACCGGGCGGATATTCGCCGCGCCGAAGGTGTTGACGTCGGCGGCGCCTGACGACGAGCGACGGGTGAGGGGCGCCCGCTCATGAGGGAAGGGCCGCGCTTCCGGCGTACCCCGAGATCCTCGGTAGGCTCCGCGCATGGCCAGCATCGACATCGTCACCGCTCGCGAGATCCTCGACTCCCGGGGCAATCCCACGATTGAGGTGGAGGTCATCCTCGACGACGGAGTGATGGCGCGTGCGGCTGTGCCGTCCGGTGCATCGACCGGTGCCTTCGAGGCGATGGAGCGGCGCGACGGCGACAAGAAGCGTTACGGCGGCAAGGGTGTGCTCGCCGCCGTCGAGGCCGTCGAAGAGGAGATCGGCCCCGAGATCAGCGGCATGGAGGCTGATGATCAGCGGCTCATCGATCTGGCGATGATCGATCTCGATGGCACGCCGTCGAAGAGCCGCCTCGGTGCCAACGCGATCCTCGGCGTCTCGCTCGCGGTGGCGCGCGCGGCTGCCGACTCCGCTGAGCTCTCGCTCTTCCGCTATGTCGGCGGTCCCAATGCGCACGTGCTGCCGGTGCCGATGATGAACATCCTCAACGGCGGCGCCCATGCCGACACCGATGTCGACATCCAGGAGTTCATGATCGCGCCGATCGGTGCGGCGACCTTCAGCGATGGACTGCGGTGGGGCACGGAGGTCTATCACGCGCTCAAGTCCGTGCTCAAGGCTGCGGGCTACGCGACCGGACTCGGCGATGAGGGTGGATTCGCCCCCAGCCTCCCGTCCAATCGCGCTGCCCTCGACCTCATCGCCCAGGCAGTGCAGACGACCGGTCTCGCCCTCGGTCGCGATGTGGCCCTGGCCCTTGATGTCGCGTCGACGGAGTTCTTCAGCAACGGGTCCTACCGCTTCGAAGGCTCCGACCGGTCGATGGAGTGGATGACCGGCTACTACGAGTCCCTCATCGCCGACTACCCGCTCGTGTCGATCGAGGATCCGCTGGCGGAGGACGACTGGGCCGGATGGATCCGGCTCACCGAGACCGTCGGGTCGCGGGTCCAGCTCGTGGGGGACGACCTCTTCGTCCCCAACCCGGACCGGCTGCCGCGCCGCCTCAACCAGCGGGCAGCCAACGCCCTGCTCGCCAACGTCAACCAGATCGGCACCCTCACCGAGACTCTTGATGCGGTGTCCCTTGCCCAGCGCAACGGCTACCGCTGCATGATGAGCCACCGCTCCGGCGAGACCGAGGACACGACGATTGCCGATCTGGCCGTCGCCACCGACTGCGGTCAGATCAAGACTGGGGCACCGGCGCGATCCGAGCGGGTGGCGAAGTACAACCAGCTCCTGCGCATCGAGGAGGAGCTGGAGGACGCCGCCCGCTACGCGGGCACCGGCGCATTCCCGCGCTTCCGCGCCTGAACGTGCGACCATCGGCGACGTGACCGTCACCGATCGGCCGAGCCGGCGCATGTCCGGGGCAGATACTGCCCCGGGTCGTGCCACGCGCGGCACCGGCGGGGGTCGCGCCTCGCGGGGCTCCGCCGGGCGTGCCGTTGTCCTTGCCCTCGCCGTGGTCGGTCTCGTCGTCACCCTCGCCCTGCCGGCCCGGGCGTGGCTCGCCCAGCAGGCGGAGATCGCCGATCTTCAGGCGCAGAACGCCGCGGCCCAGGAGCGCGTCGATGCCCTCACCCTTGAGGCTGAGCGGTGGAACGACCCGGCCTATGTGGAGGCGCAGGCGCGGGACCGACTCCAGCTCGTCATGCCGGGCGAGGTGGGGTTGACGACGATCGGCAAGGACGGCGCCCCCGCCTTCACTCCCACGCCGACCCCGTCGCCCACCGCCTCCGTCCCGCCCCCGTGGTTCGCCGAACTCTGGCAGTCCCTCCGCGATGCCGATGGCCGCTGAGCCGTCGGCCGTCACCCCGGGGGATCTCGAGGCGATCGAGCAGCAGCTCGGCCGCCCGCCCCGCGGGGTGCGCGCGGTCGCCCACCGCTGCGGCTGCGGACTCCCCGATGTCGTCGAGACCGAGCCGCGCCTGCCCGATGGCACCCCCTTCCCGACGCTCTACTACCTCACGTGCCCGAGGGCCGCGGCCCTCATCGGGACCCTCGAGGGCACCGGCGTCATGCGCGAGCTGGAGGCGCGGCTCAGTGACGAGGCCGACCTGCGTGCGGCGTACGCCGAAGCCCACGACGACTATCTGCGCCGACGTGAGGCGATCGAGGTGGTCCCGGAGATCGCCGGCGTCTCCGCGGGCGGGATGCCGTCACGGGTCAAGTGCCTCCACGTCCTGGCTGGCCATGCCCTCGCGGCCGGGCCGGGGGTGAACCCGCTCGGGGACGAGGTCGTCGAGCGGCTCGGCCGGTGGTGGGAGTCCGGTCCCTGTGTCGGATGACTAACCAGCACTCACGGGTCCGACGTCCCCGGTCGGGAGACGATGACGGGAGACATGACCGGGGGTCATGCCCTACCGTCTTCCGTAGAACCGGGAGAATCCCGGGACGTCCGAGGGAGGGACGATGACCAGAATCCGTGCGGCAGCCGTGGTGGCTGCCCTGTCGATGGTCGTGACCGGTGTGGCCGCGGCGCCGAGTGCGTTCGCGAAGAGCTTCAATCCGGGTGAGTTCAGTGTCCAGATGGACATGCCCCAGGGCGGCGGCCCCGGTCAGGGCCAGCCCGATGAGGGCATGGCGCCCGATATGAACTGTGTCGACGAGGACGGCAATGATGTCGACTTCTTCGGCGGCGACATCATGGGCCTGCTTCAGGATGTGCCCGCTGGAGGAATGGTCCTTGACTGCAGTACCGAGATGGTCATGGAGTTCGCCGCCATGGAGCAGTCCGGATCGGTGAGCAACCCGAATGTGGACGACGGTAACCCAGGCGACATCAACATGACGTGCGACATGTCGCAGACGATGTCCGTGGAGTTCTCGATCAAGATCACGATGAGCGGCTTCATCCCGAGCATCAAGTTCGACAGCAACAAGTTCAATATGTCGATGGACGGCTTCCAGGCCTGCACCTGGACGATGCAGTTCAATGACGCAGCCGCGTCTATGCTCACCGGTGCGATCACCCAGGTGATGAAGTCGAACACCAAGGACGGCAAGACCACCTGTCCTGATGACACCCTGATGATGATGGGTGACATGGCTACCAATGACATGGTCGACATCTACTGCGTCAAGATGGAGATGAACGCCGACATCCAGATCGTCGGCGGCACGGGCTACTTCGCCGATATGTCCGGGACCGGCTCGTTCAGCGACACCCAGTACATCCCCATGCCGATCCCCAACGGTGAGATGGGCGGTGGCGGTGGCGGCGGCGGTGGCGGTGGCGGCACGGACCTCCAGACAGCGTGCGAGGACGCTGGTGGCACCTTCAACGCCGACACGCAGCAGTGCGAAGGCGGTGGGGGCCAAGGCGGCGGCGGTGGTGGTCAGGCGGAGGGTTGCGTGGCGGCGGGAGGCACGTGGAACGCCGAGACCTCGACCTGCGAGTTCGGCGGCGACGTGGCGAAGGCCCAGTGCGAAGCCATGGGCGGCGCTTGGATCGCTCAGACCAGCACGTGCATGATGCCGGCTCTCCAGCGCAGTTCCGCTATTGGTCGCACCCTTGGCCGCGCGCTGAGTCGCGCGGCCGACGACAGCGGCATGACGATGAAGCTCGACACCAAGGGCGGCCCCAAGGTCGTCATCGCCTCACCGCTGAAGATCAAGGGCAAGCTCACGCTGGGGGCCGCTCCCGGCGGCAGCGGGGACCTCACCCTCAAGGCGGTGGCTGCCCCGAAGTCCAAGTGCGCCATCACCGGCAGCTACGGCCGGAAGAAGAATGTCGTGCTCTCTGCTGCCAAGACCTACGCCGACGGCCAGATCGTCACGACGATCACTCGAGGGACCCTCGGCACAAGGCTCGGCACACCCAAGGGGAAGGCGGCAGAGATCGTCGTCTCCTGCACCCTCGGGACCGGCAAGAAGGCCAAGAAGTTCGAGTCGAAGGCGAGCATCGTGCGGGGTTGATGACGGACTATGGTCGTCAGGTGCGAGTGGCGGCCATCGACTGCGGCACCAACGCGATTCGACTGCTCATCGCTGAGGCCGGCGGGGCTTCCCCCGCCGGGGCCGGATT